>JAKBAG010000020.1 GCA_021809235.1 Acidobacteriota bacterium | reverse complement strand
TTCCGCGCCTGCGATCTGGCCGGCATGGCCCGCGTCGATTTCCTCATGGAGCCGGACGGCAGGCGCCGCATCTACCTCAACGAGGTCAACACCCTGCCCGGCTTCACCTCCATCAGCATGTATCCCAAGCTCTGGCAGGCCAGCGGACTCAGCTACTCCGATCTGATCACGCGTCTCATCGAACTGGCCTTGGAGCGCCACGCCGAACGCGCACGCACCAGCTTCACCTTCACCGAGCTTTCCCACGCCTGACCCTCGGTAAACCGCACTCCAGTCTCGGCGCGGGAACTTTTCTCCGCTTTCGTTGTCTACCTTCTCAGGTGTATGGTCCCTATCAGCGGCACTGGCTGTCACTGGTTCCGTTGTGTCGCGTATTGGATTGTCATTCCCGAGGGATTCTGCCTCGCCCACCGGAAGGAAACGCCGTGACCCTGCTGGATGCCCCCCGCTATGACGCTGCCAAAGCCCGCCAACGCGCACGGATTGCGCTTGGCTCCCTGGCTGCCCTCTGTGTTCTTTTCATTGCCACCTGGCTGGCCATCGGCCACCCCATCGAAGCTCCCTGGAACTGGTACAGCTACTGGCGCGGCCAGCACGTCGTCGATCACTTCCTGCACACCGTTGAAGCCAACCATCTCGCCGAGGCCTACGGCATCTGGAACAATGATCCCGACTGGCAGCAGCATGCCTCCCGCTACACCATCTACACCTTTGCGCGGTTCCAGCGGGACTGGGGTCCGGACAGCATGGACAACGAATACGGCACCATCTCCAGCCACCGGATCGTCGTCGCCAAAATCTGGGGTTCAGCCGTCATCGTCGGCTCGCTGATGAACGGACGCAAGAGCCACGCGCTCTTTCTCGCCTGGGACCGCAGCACCCACACGCTCAGCTTTGCCCCTGTCGAGCTAACCCTGCCCAACGGCGGAAACTAGAGCCTGTTCCCACTAGCCGGACGGTAGCCCCGGGAGTCGGAACAGGCTCTAGCCCAGCTCCGCCAGCGTCTTTTCGAGACTCGCCGGGTCTTCCACGTTCAGGCACTTCTGCTCGCGGTCGATCTGCCGCATCAGCCCGCTCAGCACCTTGCCCGGACCCACCTCGACGAAGACCTCCGCGCCCAGCTCTGACAGCGCCGCCACGCAGCTCACCCAGCGCACCGTTCCCGTCACCTGTTCGATCAGCGCCCGCCTGGCGTCCGCCGCCGTCATCAGCAGCGCCCCCGTCACATTCGCCGCCACCGGAAACCCCGGCTCGTTCACGGCAATCTCACCCAGCACCCGCTCCACCTCGCGCTCGGCCGGGGCCATCAGCGCGCAGTGGAACGGCGCGCTCACCGGCAGCGGGACGACCCTGCGTGCGCCGCGCGCCTTCAGCGCCTCGCCCGCGCGCTCCACGGCAGCCTTCGCGCCTGAAATCACCGTCTGATCCGGCGAATTGAAGTTCGCCGCAGCCACCACCTGGCCCGTCTCCGCGGCCACCTCCGCGCACACCGCCGCAATCGTCCCCGCATCGAGCGCCAGCACCGCCGCCATCGCGCCTTCGCCCGGCGGCACAGCCTGCTGCATCGCGCGTCCGCGCGCCTTCACCGCGCGCACTGCATCGGCAAATGAAAGTGTCCCCGCAGCCACATGCGCTGACCACTCGCCGAGGGAATGCCCCGCCGCAAGCCACGCATTCACGCCGTGCGCCGTCAACACGCGATAGGCCGCGACAGAAACGGTCAGAATCGCCGGCTGCGTATTCTCCGTCAGCCGCAGCTCCTCGTCCGGACCATCCAGAAAAATCCCGCTCAGCGCAAATCCGAGTGCCTCATCCGCCTCGGCAAAGGTCTGCTTCGCCACCGGAAACGCCTCAGCCAGCGCGCGCCCCATGCCCACCACCTGCGAACCCTGCCCTGGAAACAGCAATCCAACGTTCTTTTTGCTCATATCTTCTGCATTTTATGCCATGGCACGGGCATTCGGACGAATGCGCCGACCCTCCAGCAGCAACCCGGCCAGACTGCCCGCGTCCGTCCAGTTGGCGTCAGCAAGCATCCCCGCCGAAGCAGCCTGAAACTCCGCATGATGATCCATCATGCGGCTGTATGTCTGCACCAGACGCACCGCATCTTCCACGCGGAATCCGTCCCCGTGAGCGCCGGCAAGGCCCGCCAGCAGAGTCCGGATCACAACATAATGCGTACACAGCGCGTGAAACGAAGTCGCTGGCTCAAAGCAATTCCAGTCCCTCATAAAGGGAAATCCGCTGCGCTCAACTGCGTGTGCCAGATAGTTCTCCAGAAGCCAGGGATGTGCCTCCAGCCACGGCGCAAAATACTGTTCTTCGGCCCGCTGCCATGCCGGTGCCAGATCCTCCGGCGTCTTGCCCGGCTTGTAGCCACTCCCATCCAGAAACACTTTGACGTCGTCCAGAAACCGCAGGCTGTTCATGACGCGATCCAGCCGCAGATTGATCAGCCGGAGAGTCAATGCCAGTTGCATGGCCGGCTGACCGGCGACCTGATCGAGTGCCGGAAGCAGAGTTCCGGTTCCTGCCAGCCGACAAAACTCCCCCAGTAACTCGAGCCATCGTTGCACGGACTTTGCATCGACGTTGCGAATCTCGGCTTGCAGTCGGTCAGCAAAGACTCCCATCAGCCAGACGCGTTCCCCCACGGAGTATCTTCTATCCCGAAGCAGCACCTGCAAAAAACCACGCATCGCGCCCAGAATCCCCTCGGAAATCTCTTTCCCTTCCGCCTCTGCCATCCGGAGCTTACTCTTCACGGCGACAGCCTCGTAGGCCGCTTCTGCACACCATTCGGAATCTTCGCGCTGGCTGTCGCACGACTTCTCCGATCCCGAAGCCAGCAACACCAGACGCGCCGCCTCCGGACAGGAAAGATACAGCGTTGTTTCCTGTCTTCCTGTCGGCGATTGACGCTCGATCCGTGGGTAGGTTCGGCAGGTATGCGAAAGAGCTTCCTCACCCAATGTCTGCTGGATTCCGCACCAGCTTTCCGGAGTCAGAAACGGGCACTCCAGCGCATCATTCAGCAGGATCCGCGCATACTCCTGTTCGGTGCGTGGCTCGGCCAGCATCCTCACCGACCGCGCAACCGTACGCCCCAGCAGGCTTTCGGCTGGAATCCACTGATAGCGCTCATAGGTCGCCTGATCCAGACGCAGATCCCAGGCCTTGCAGCAACTATCCTCACACTGCGGTCCGATGCAATGGAAATCCTCGGCATACGACGGGTAAGGAAAAACCTCCTCCCGCAACGGCGAGGTATGATCCACCGCCGGCAGTTCGGGAATCTCACCCGAACCGGGAAGAATCGTCGGCAGCACCGGAATGGAGGGCCGAGGAGTCACATTGGGAGTTCGTCGCACAAGAAACAAGCATGCAGTCCAGGCCCCAGGACGAGAGGCAAATCATGGAGAAAAACTCATGAGAAGCGGCTGTCAGTTCCAGCGGCTGCGGTCGTCAAGCGGCTCTTGCTCGTCGTCGATCAGCCGACCCTGGCTGTCAAAGCGAACGGTGCGCCCCTGCTTGCGCATGTACACCTCGAAGCGTGAGGCAGCCCGTCGCCGCTTCCAGCGGTAGTAGCGATTGCACAGGCCGTACCAGGCTTCGCTCAGGTTGAAAAACAGTCCCCGCCGCGGTGCCAGCTTCAGATACAGGAATGCCGCCAGTGCCCCGCCCAGTTGCGCAAAGGCATACAACCGCTGGCTGCCAAAGGTCTCCGCCAGCGCGATCAGGCCGTACAGAATCGCCAGATACTTCGCCTTGATGCCCAGCACGAAGAACAGCTGAAACTCCATCTCGCCGTAGAGAATCCCGATCGCTGTAATCAGGCCAAAGATGCCGCCCATGCAGCCGGTCAGAATGCTCAGGCCGCCACCGGCACCCAGCAGCAGTTCCACACCATAGATCGCCACCGCCGTCAGCCCGGCACCAATCACCGATGCCGCATACAGCCCCATCACCCAGTTGCCCGGATGGAACGACTCCAGAAACCCGGCAATGAACCACAAAGACAGCAACTCCAGCACCGTGCCCAGCAGCGACAGATGGACAAAGCTGTAGGTCAGCGGCTGCCACAGCATTCCGTGCAGCACATACGGCGGCGTCAAACCCAGCAGGCCCACCAGCAGGCCGCTTCCCGGCAGCCGCAGCGTTCCCGCCAGCAGCAGAACAAAATACGCCGCCACATTCCACAGAATCAGCTTCCGCGTGGCGCCGGAGAACTCCGGAAAGGCAAACTGTGCGGTTCGATATCCTGGCATGGCGTTTGACGACTGCTTTCCTGAGTGGCTTCCCTGCCTGACTCCATGCTCAGGTTACATCTCCGGTTGCCGCGCTGTCATGCCCGGCAACCGGCTTTTCAGCTGGCCGATTCCCAACCCCGCTTTGCCCCGGTCTGGGTTCCCGCCGGAGCCGGCACCTGGACCGTTGTCACCACGCTGCGATGCCCGGCTGCATCCACCGTGCGTACGCCAAAAATCACATTGTCCTTGGAGACCGGAACCGTGATCTGTCCCTCGGCGGCGCCATCGGCCGACACATCCTTGCCATACTGCCAGTCGGCGGCATCCGTCAGCCGCCACACCAGCTCATAATGGAACTTCCCGGAAGGCAGCGGCTTCGGGGCACTCCAGCTCAGCGTGGTTCCGTTTTCCAAACGCTCGGCATGGATCTTCAGCCCGCTCGGCGCTGCCGGTGCCGCAGCCAGCGTAGCGAGTGTGGCCGCATTCATCCGTGCCACGTTGGCCACATACCGGAAGTCGACAAACTTGAGCAGGTCGCCATACTGCACCCCATCCTCCACGCGCACATTCTGGTGCTGATGATGGAAGTCCTCGCGCCACTCCGTCACGCGCACCGCAGGAAATCCCTCCGCATTGAAGCTCATGTGGTCGCCGCCGCGCAGGTAGCGATCCGGCCGCGCTACCAGAAAGACCGTGAAGCGAGGCATCCCGTGCAACCCGTTCAGATAGGTCTGCGCCGCTGCAGCCATCGCCCGCGCCAACTGGCGACTGGGAGCGTCATCCTGCAGTCCCAGCGCGCGAATCCGCCGCTGCTGCACCGGGCCGGCCGTTGCCGGAATCCCTTCGGAAAACACGCGTACGCGGTCCTTGCGCTGCAGCGTCTCGCCCGGCGTCGTATTGCCGCCCACAATGTCGTTGTTCAGCACCCCGGCCAGATTCCACCCCTGCGAACGTGCCAGCTGGGCCAGATGCATCGATCCATACAATCCCTGCTCCTCGCCAGCCACCGCGACAAACACCAGCGACCCCGGCCAGTGACCCTTGCGGCTGGCCTGGGACAGCACCCGCGCACACTCCAAGGACACCGCCACGCCCGAGGCATCATCGTTGGCTCCCGGTGCCGCTCCGTGATCATCGGAGTTGGATGAGTTCCGCGAATCGTAGTGCCCGGTCACCAGATACATCGGCCCGTTGGCCTCTGTGCCCCGCAGAATCGCATACACATTCGTGATCGTCGTCGGCCGCGCCACGCGTTCAGAGACCGGCTGCACAAACGTATCCCGCCGCACCTCCAGGCATCCTCCACACTGCTGGCTGATCGCCTCCATCTGGCCATAAATCCAGTCCGCTGCCGCCGTCACGCCCTGCCCCTTCGGCAGATCCGTCTCCATGCTGGACAGCGTGCTGCGTGTGCCGAAATTCACCAGCGTCGCAATCGTCTTCTGGATCCGCTCCGCAGAGATCTGCCGCAACGCGGCGGTAATCAGAGGATCAGCCGGAGCCGGACTCAGGCGCCTGCCAAATGCCTCATAATCCAGCCTTCCAACAGCTTGGCTTGCCTGGCCAGTCGCTGCCTGTGCTTCCGCCAATCCTGCCCCCATGGCCACTCCGGCTGCCATGGCCAACCCCACACTCAGAACCGCCACCGGCCTCCATCGCCGACGCATCCCTTGCCGCATTCCCCGATCCTGCACGCGTGTTTTCTCCATGCTTCTCCTTCTTTCCTCAACTACCGTCCTGAAACTATGGCCAGATCCGTACGCCGTTCTGCCTGGAACACTGCCCAGCCGCCGGGCTTGACCACGCCCGGCCACTCGCCTCAAACTAGCCAAGTCGGGGGGACTTCTTAGCAGTCATCATAACCGCCCCGCCATATTGCACTGTTCTCGGGGGAGGGTTGCATCCATGCCTGATTGTTCTGAATGCGAAAGCCCGCTGGATATCGACGAGGAAAGCCTCGACGAAGGGGATATCGTTGTCTGCGATGAATGCGGCGCCGAATACGAGGTTGTCGCCGTGGATCCGCTCGAACTGGCCGCCGTCGATCCCGACGATCTGGACGACGAGGAAGACGAGGATTTCTTTGGAGAAGATGAGGACGAAGAATGAGTCCTGCTGATTTGCGCCTCCTGTCGCGGCGTTCCTTCCTGTCGCGAGGCCTTTCGCTGTCCTTGCTCGCTCTTCTGCTTGCTGTTGCCCTCCCGTCCTCGGCGCAAAACTTCAGCCGGCGGGACATCAGCGGCATCGTCACCGGCACGGACGGCAAAACCGTCAGCGGTGCTACTGTCTTTCTGGAAAACCTCAAAACCCGCGACATTCGCAGCTTCATCAGCACAGCCAACGGAGTCTTCAGCTTCGCTCAGGTCGGCATGACCGATGACTACCAGATATGGGCACAGAAGGGCTCGCACAAGAGCCGGACACACACCATCAGCTCCTTTGATTCCAGGACGCAGTTGAGCATGGAACTCAAGCTGAAGTAGAGCCTCAGGCCACCGTCGGCATCGCTGCCGACAGAATATTCATTGGCGTCAGCCCGCGCTGCCGCAGCGTGCGCAAGGCCAGCGCATCGTGCCTCTTGGCCAGCCGCTGCCCGTTGTGGTCGGCCACCAGTTCGCAGTGGTACCAGTTGGGCGACGGATAGCCCAGCGCGCGAAACAGCAGCAGTTGCCGCGCGGTGGACTTCAGCAGGTCGGCTCCGCGCACCACCTCGCTGATTTCCATCATCCCGTCATCCACCACGGTGGCCAACTGGTAGCTGGCCACGTTGTCCCGCCGCCACACCAGAAAATCTCCAAAATCCACCCCGGCCACAAAGCGCTGCGGGCCCAGATTCTGGTCCACAAATTCCACCGCAACCCCGTCCGGCACGCGAAACCGCCAATTCACATGCTCCGGCAACATCCGTTCGGAATTCGGTCCCGGCAGCTGCGCCAACTCCACATCAAACGTCCTGCAGGTTCCCGGATAGATCGGCTCCTCGTCCAGCTCCTGGCCGCGGCCTGCCTGCCCCTCGTGCGGTGCCAGTGCGGTCTGCGCCAGCTCCCGCCGCGAACACCGGCAGGGATACACAAATCCCCGGCGTATCAGCTTGTTCAGTGCCGCAGCGTAGTGCGCCTGGCGGCGGCTTTGCTGATACGGACCCAAACTACCGCCCTTGTCCGGACCCTCCTGCCAGCGAATCCCCAGCCACCGCAGGTCCTCCATTGCGGCCTCGGCATACTCGCTCCGGCTCCGCTCCGGGTCCAGATCATCCATGCGCAGAATCAATGTCCCCCCGGCCTCGCGTGCCCGCTGGCTGGCCGTCCAGAATGTCCTGGCGTGGCCCACATGCAGCAGTCCCGTCGGCGACGGGGCCAGTCGTCCCCGATAGCTCGAGGCTGCAGGACCGGAGCGCGGTTCACGGGAGCGTACATTCTCTGTCTTTCGGATGGCCACGCTGTCAGTCTACGCACTCCCGGCTGTCCTCGCCAGCCGTTTCCCATGCCGTCCTTGGTTCCTGCCCGGCCTCAGAACAGCTCCGGGATCGAAGCAAACGCAATCCGCGTCGGTGCCGCCTTCAGCGCGGCCAGCATCGTCGCCGGCGCCAGCGTGCTCAGCCCATACTTGCGGTTCACCGCATCCATGGCCTGCGCCAGTCGACGCCGCTGCAGGCTGCCGTCCTCCTGCTCAAACAAGGTCAACGCATGCTCGGCATCGCTGACCAGCCCTCCCAGCGTCACCCCCACAAAAAACGGCTGCGTATGGGCCTTATCCTTCGGCATCGACGCCCAGAGCCGACGCAGCACCTCGATCAGCGTTGCCGTATCCTGACACTCGGCAATGGCCACCTCCCGATGCCAGCTCTCCGCCCGTCCCGGCCCAAAGGCGGAAACCGACCGCACCGGAGCCTTGCCCACAAAGCTTGCGCTCACCCCCACCCGGCTGGCCCACAATCCCTCCTTGCGCATGCGCATCCCCGCCTTGTGCAGCAGCTTCAGCGCCACAGCCCAGGCCTTTTCCATCGTCCTCAGCTCCGGAGCCAGCACATGCTGGTGACCAATTGACTGCGCATGCCCGGAGTCTTCCAGATCGAAATCCTCTCCTCGCAGCCAGTACCAAAGCCGATCGCCCCAGACCGATCCCCAAAGACCGTGCATCTGCTCCCGGCTCTGCGCCAGCAGCTCCGGCATCGTCCGAATCCCCTGCTCCTGCAGCCTCTTTTCCGTGCGCGCGCCAATGCCCGGCAGATCCCGCAACTGCAATCCGGCCAGCGCCTCACCCAGCAGTTCCGGTGTCAGCGCCACCATCCCATCCGGCTTCTCCATATCGCTGGCAATCTTGGCCAGCCAGCGATTCGGAGCCAGGCCCACCGAGCAGCGCAACGTCCCACCGGCCTTTTCCCGGATTGCCTGCTTCACCCGCTCGCCCAGCCGCAGCGCCTCCGTCAGCTCCCGCTCGCGTCCCAGCAACCGGCAGGCCATCTCGTCAATCGACAACACCGCGGTCACCGGCAGGCAGCTTTCCACCGCCGCCACAATCCGGTGGTGATACTCCACATACAGCTCATGACGGGCCTCCACAAACACGATCCCCGGGCACATCTGGCGCGCCTCACCCACCATCGTCCCCGTCTTCACGCCAAAGGCCTTGGCCTCATAGCTGGCCGCAATGCAACAGGTCGTCTCCGCCTCCAGCGGCACCACCGCCACCGGACGATTCCTCAACTCCGGACGATCCTCCTGCTCGCAGGAGGCAAAGTAGGAGTTCAAGTCCACAAAAATCCAGTTCAGCTCCCGCCGCGCCGTCCGCCTCGCAGCGCGGCTCCGCCCTGTCTGGCCTGCCCACCCTCCGGATTCTCCCGTTGCCTCTGCCATCTCGTTTTGTCCTGGCATTACGGTCTGCTCCGCTTCCCGTTCCCAGCTTGGATTTTCTCCTTATTTTCGCTTTCTGGCAAGCAAATTTTCTTCTGTCCCATCGTTTCATATGGGTGCTACACTTGCTTGCGACAGTCCCCTGTTTGGATTTTCAGCCGCAGGCTCTCTGAACCGAGGGAACTGCCGATACATTTTTTGCGTCTAAGCAATTACAGGCCGGATTACACCGGCCTATCCTGAAGGATGTCGAGGCAGCCATGATGCACTCACTCATACACACCCTGTCATCAGCGAGCTTTCTTCTGGCCGCGTTGATCACCCTGGGCGTGGGCGTGCTGCTTTTCTGTTGTGTCGGATGCACGCGATGCCCAGGCAAGGAAGAGGATGATCTCTTCCGCCACCGTTCGGCCTAGAACCGACTTGGACCCGACCCGGACCCGACCTGGACCCGACCCAAGCCCGGTCTGGGCCCAGTCTGGACCGAGCGCGAATCCGGTAACAGCAGCAACTTGCAGTCAGGGTCTATCAGTCACGTCCTCAAGCCAGCACCCGCTTTCTGGCTCAGCCGCCATTTCCGGCCAAACAGCAGACCTGACTTCGGGCCAAGCCTGCGCGGGTTGGCATCGCGGACACGGACATTTGTCGGCTCCCGACCTCAGGCTTCGCTTGCTGCCGGCTGCCGGTCCTCGGATGCACCGTTTGACTCGGCTGCCGCTTCACTGCCGGACTCGCTGCGATGCAACTGGATGGTCGTCGTGGGGAAGGCGGGCGACTTCGGATTCGGAATCTTGCCCGTAATCACGCGTCCGCGCTGAATCGACTCCGCCAGAATCATCTGCCGCTGCTCAGGATGCCGCGTCCAGCCATACATCTTGCGTGGCAGGAAGGCATCGCGGAACCACTTCAGGGCGATGAATGCGTGTCCTCCGCGCTCTGCCTCTGCCAGTGCCAGGCAAAGCTGCTCCACGGCTGCGTCCATCTCTTCCGGCAGCAGAGCTACCGGCTCCGGAGTCCAGTTCCGTGCCGGCGTACTCCGCAGGCTGCGGCCACCACTGCGAACCCGCATCGGTGCCGTGGTGCGATTCCAGGGCTCGGACGGCTCTTCTTCCTCGCCGTCTTCGCCTGCCCGTTCAAAGTAAATGCGAATCTCGTCTTCTTCCGGATTCCAGCTTGCCGCAGACGCGCCGCGTCGCTTGCTGCGTCCGTTTTCGCTGCACAGCTCCACTACCACCTGGTATCCCTCCGGTGCCAGGAAGCGCAGCGCCCGCTGCAAATCCGTATTTTCCTGCTCGGCCAGATTCTCCAGAGTTTCTTCGATCAGTTCCTCTGCTTCGGGAATGCTCATATCTGACGGCTGCATATTCAATCCCGCTTTATGCCAAGTGCTCATACGTATCCTTATCCTCTCTAGTTTTTCCCATACTCGTTTGTCTGTCCCCGGCTTCCATGCAAAGCGCATCTGTCAGGGTACGTTTGTACAAGGGCAACGGATGAAACGTATATCGTCTTTCCCTATTGTCACGCAAGCGCATTCTTTCCCCTACAGAATTCCCTCGGCCCACCCTGTTTCTAAGCCGCAAGACGGAAAATTCCCCGTTTTCCTTTTGACGCTGTCAATGCCACCCCACAGGTAAAGCCATTCTCCTGCCTACTTGGGAATAGCTGTTGTTGTTCCGTTCCGAGGGCATTTCCTCCCATTTGCTGTCATTTCATCTGCTGATACGTACAATAATGTGTATGTTGTCGCGACGCAGTCTCCTTGTATTCCTGCTTTGCTTCGGTTTCCTTGGTTTGTCCTGCGCACACGCCGATGCCCCCGCCTTTGATCTGCTCGGCCCCAAGATCGACGTCCACGTGCAGCGCCACGGACGCACCCTTCCCATCGCGCAGGTTCCCTGGCTGGAATCCGGCGACCGACTCTGGATTCATCCCGATTTTCCACCCAGCCAGTCCGCCCACTACATCCTGATCGTGGCCTTTCTGCGGGGAGCCACCAATCCGCCTCCCGATGACTGGTTCCGCCGCGTCGATACCCTGGCACCCTCCGTGCGTCAGGAGGGCATCTTCGTCAACGTCCCGCCCGAGGCCCAGCACGCACTGCTGTTTCTCGCACCGGAAACCAATGGCGACTTCAGCACCCTCCGGGCCACCGTCCGCGGTCGTCCCGGAGCATTCGTCCGGGCAGCGCAGGACCTGCAGCAGGCCAGCTGGGATCGCCTTCGCCTCAACGCATGGCTGGCCCAGGTGCGCACCGTTGCGGCCACGGACCCCAACCACCTCAAGCAGGACTCTGAACTGGCCGCACGTACCCTCGGCATGCGCCTCGATCAGGAGTGCTTCGACAAACCCACCGAGCAGCAGGCACCCTGCCTTAGTCAGCACACCGACGGCATCGTCCTCGATGACAGCAATGCCCAGTCCCGCGTCTCGCAGCTGGCCAACGGCTCGGCTGCCGACCTGATGAACCAGCTCAGCTACTCCACCGCGGCCGGGGGCGGCATGTATAGCCCGTATGTCGGGGCCATCGTCGATGCCGTGAAGATCTTCAGCAGCGTTCACACCGCCAAATACCAGTACATTCCAGCCCTCGCGCTGCCGCTCAAGGATCCCTCCGAACGACCCGAGCAGCAGGGGGAAACACTCAATCTCCGACTCAACGTTCCACCCTCCTTCCGCGATCCGAAATCCGTCATCGTCGTGGCTCTGCCACCGGTGCTTGCTACCGATCAGGTCGCAGTGCATCTGCCCCTGCTGCGCCCGGTTCACCCCTCTCAGAACGAATGTGCGCTGGCCCCCAATCTCGTCCTCCAGGTCGAGGGTGCACCACTCGTCTTTGCTTCCTCCATGGCCTCCGGGCTCACGCTGCACGTCCAGCCGGTCGGTGGCGACCAGTCCAGTAACCCTGCAGCCTTTGACATTCCCCTCCAGCGCAGCATCCTTCAGGGCGGCTTCACCCTGAAAAAACCCATCCCGCTACTCGATGCGCCTCAGGTCACCGCGCAGATTCATGGTCTTTGGGGCTATGACACCTGGCAGGGACCGTCCTTCAATCTGACCATGCCGCGCCCAGACGGCTGGACTCCAGCTGCAGCAGATCACAGTGCGCTCATTATTGGCCGCACGGACAACCTGCATCTGAACGGAGCCAACCCGCTCTGTGTGCAAAGTGTCGAGATGCAGCTCGGCAACACCGATCCGGTTGCCATTCCCTGGAAGCATCCCAAACCAGATCAGATCGAGCTTTCCCTGCCGCTCAAGGACGCCACTCCTGGCGAGGTCTCCGTCCTTGTCCACCAGTATGGCCTGGAAAAGCCGCAATCCATCCAGATGCAGACCTTTGCCGAGGCTGCCGCGCTCGACAGCTTCCAGCTGAATGCCGGAGACACCACCGCCCTGCTGCGCGGCAACCGCCTCGATGAGGTTCAGTCGCTGGACATGGCCGGCATCACCTTTGCTCCGGCGGCCCTGCACCGCGTCGAGGACCACGATCAGCTCACGCTGAACGCCACCGGTGTCACATCTACGCTACAGCCGGGCTCGAATTATCTGGCCCGCGTCCTGCTTCACGATGGCCGCGAGCTCCACGTCAACGCCGTCGTCGAGCCGCCTCGCCCCGAAGTGGATCTGCTCAGCAAATCTCAACCCGCACCCACAGCGGACACCACAGAAACACTCCACCTGGGCAGCGCCAGTGACTTCATCCTCGGTCGGAAGATCGTCTTCTTCCTGCGATCGCGCGTCCCGGCCGTCTTCCCGCGCCAGGCCAAAATTGAAGTCGCTGCCAGCGACGGCAGCTTCCAGACCATGCTCAGCCTTGCCGATGGCTCCCTGATGCTGGAGGATGCCCATACCGCAGTGGCCACGCTCGATCCACTCGCTCGCTTCGGACCCTCCGCCTTCGGACCCATTCAGATGCGCATTCTGGCACCCAACGGTGTCGCTGGCGACTGGATCCCGCTCGGGGCGCTCATCCGCTTCCCGCAGATTGATGCCCTGCGCTGCTACCACGCAGCTTCGCGCCCCTGCACCCTCACCGGAAACAACCTCTTCCTGATCACTGCCATTGGTACCACGCCCGAGATGGCCAACGCCCAGCAGATTGCCCCCGAGTTTGCCGGTAACTCCCTTACGCTCAATGACCTGCCCCACACCGACGGCCAGGCTACGCTCTATCTGCACCTGCGTGACGATCCCCAGCCCGTGCAGGCCGTCACGCTTGCCGTTTCGCTGATCCCGTCGCCGGTCGAGCATTTCACGCGCGCATCCCGCAATGCCGAGCACCATCCCGCTGCCAACGACGCAACCGACTCTGCCAGCTCCCCCGGTAGCGCTGCTGCTCCACACGCCGCCGCCGCTGGCTCCAACACGGCCACTGTCACCGAATCCGGAAGCAAAGCTGCGAGCAGCCCGGCGAATCCGGCTCCTGCCCCGACGTCCGGAACTTCAGCTCCAAATTCACCCGCTGCCCCAGCCGCAACAGTCCCAGCCGCTCCCGTCCGTCCCAACCCCGAAAATCCGGTAAATCCAGGATATGGAAAGACTTATTCTGCTCCGCCAGCTCCAGCTTCCGGCTCCAGCACTCCCGGAACGGCTACAGGCGGCAGCAAACCTACCACGCCGTCGGCTACCCCACCGGCAGTGCGCTAACCAAGCGGCCTCAGCCGACGGTAAAGTGCTCGATCTTCGTATGAGAAGTATGAAAGAGATTCAGATTCGGACGAAGCGAAGACTCAGACCGGATGGAGTTCGCAAACAGACTGGCATGCGGACACCCGTCCTGTAGCCATTCCCGACACAGTCAGATGCGTAGCGTTCGTAGAAAATCGAACAACGCACCGGACGCCTTGCTGCAGTCATCTGGAGAATGAATAAAAAGGTATACCCGCCCAGCAGGGATGCCAGGCAGGCACTCTCGATTCAGCAAGCATGACTCAGTGGTGTGAGTCTTCCTTGCCCCGGCTGGTCAGCGTAGCCCAAAGCACGCAGCAGAGAAAGACCACCGCCAGGAGCGGCACAACGAAAAACGGCGAATAGATATTCATCGAAAACCCCTCGACTTCAGACTAGCACGAACCGCACAAAATCCATGCCGCAGACAGTCCACCCCATACCTGGGCCGGAATTCCATTCCCCATCCGGCCCAGGCATGGCAATTCCGGGCAGGTTCAACGCCTATTCTGCCTGCTTTTGTTTACTGCCCTTGGGGTAGCTCACGCGTAGCGTCAGAATCTCATACGGCTTGATCCCGACCTGCACCTGATCGCCTTGCAACGCCAGTGGCTCACCCTCCGGCTTTTCCATCATGTTGGTCACAGTGGCCGCATCCGCGCCCTGCGGCACGTGTACCGTTACCCGTGTCGCCTTGCCAGCCCATTCATACATGCGCAAAATCAGCCCATCGCTGTCTTCCGCCTTTTTCACCGCCGTCAGCACCACATTCGGCGCATCCACAGTCACGAAAGAGTGTTCTGCTGGCATGGCGCCGTCATGGGCAGTGGTTGCCACCGCTGTCAGCGGGTAGTTGTACTCCCATCCGTGCCGCACTGTCATGGCCTGCTTCCAGTCTCCGGCATGCGGATAGATCGCATAGTGGAAGTGGTGCATCCCGCGATCCGCATTCGGGTCCGGCCACGTCGGCGAACGCAGCAGGCTCAGCCGAAGCACATTGCCCGCGCAGTCGTAGCCGAATTTCGATTCGTTGATCAGGCTCATGCCCATCCGGCCATCGGCGCCCGTCAGGTCTGCCCATCGCTGCGCCGGAACCTCAAACTGCGCCTTCTCCCACGAATTTGTCCGCAGCGTCGTCCGCTCGATGCTCCCGAACGGGATCTCATACGTCGCAAAATCATTCCGCACCGCCAGCGGGAACGCCGCCTTCAGCAGCACATGCGTCTCGTGCCAGTCGATCCGGTTGTCCACGTCCACCACATCCGAGGTCGGCGTCAGCCGCAGCGTCTGCTCAAACGTCGAACTCTGCCAGTGCCGCTTCACCGTCACCGTCTCGCCGCCCGCCGTCACCGCGTCCACCATCGTCAGCTCGGTCGGCTTCTGGTCCAGCGTTCCCGGATCGATATTCCACGCGTCATAATCCTTCGGCGTATCCTTGAACGCCTGCAGCTCATTGCCGCACGCGCCCGCCGCCAGGGTCTCGGCCTGCGCCGCCTTGTCATAGAGGCTCGTGATGCAGCCCGTCGCCTTGCTCACCCTCACGCGCAGCCGCGCATTCTCCATCACAAACGCACCGTTCTCGTCGCTCACCGTCGGCTTCTCGTCCGGATTTGCCTTCGCCGGCTTCTGCTCGATCCACATCACCTTGTAGCCCAGCGCCGGCACATTTTCCGCCTCGATGCGCAGCGTTGTCTCGCCCGTCACCGGGTCGCGCCTCAGCACATGCGCCGCTCCGTTGCCCGTCACCACATAATCGTTCGCCGTCCCGCCCGGAGCCATCTGCACATCGACCGTCACCTCGCCCGATCGCGCCCACCCCAGCGGATTCATCACCACCACCGGCGTTCCCTCGCCCTGCGTATTCACGCGCTCCAGCAGCGTCTGCCGCGCGCCGCTGGTGATCGCATTCGTCGACCAGCGCACGACGGCGTAGTCCTTCTGCGCGTCCTTATAGATGACTCCGATCCCGGAGCCGGCCGCCAGATCGTGGAACTGGTTGAAGAGCACTTTTTTCCAGTCCTCCGTCAGCTCCGCCGCGGGATACGCGCGTCCATCCAGCCACGCCAGCGACGACCACTTCTCCGCATTCAGCACCTCTTCGCTGCTCTCGCGCATGCTCCGCTTGTGCCTGGCCTGCGTCGTCATCACGCCGCGATGGTACTCAAAATACAGCTCGCTCTTCCACGTCGGAATGCTGATCCTGCCCGGCACCGCCGGCGGCTCCACATAGCCCTTCGCAATCGACGTGTAGTCCCACGTCCGGCTCTCGGGCGCAATCTCTTTCTCCACCTTCTCGAAGTAGGGCAGCGCGAGGCCAAACTCAATCTTCGGCACCACCGTCGCCGTCGAGTTCGCCGGTGCCGCGCCATCCGGCGACCAGTGGAATCCCTCGTCCAGAATCGCCCGCGTCGGCCCGCCGCCATGGTCCCCGACTCCATACAGGTCCATCATGTCGTCCATCCCCGTCGCATACTTCCGCGCCGTCGCCAGGTCCGTCGCCAGCCTCACCGGGTTCAGATTTCCGTTCGCATAATCATGGGGAAAATATGCCAGCACCTTCGACCCATCCGGCGACTCCCACCAGAACAGCTTGAATGGAAGCTGGTTGGTGTCATTCCAGGCCATCTTCTGCGTCACAAAGTAGTCCACGCCGCTCTTCTTGTAAATCTGCGGAAGCTGCCAGTTGTAGCCGAACGAGTCCGGATTCCAGCCCACGCGCACGTCCACGCCATAGGCCTTCTCATACCACCGCTTGCCCACCAGCAACTGCCGCACCAGCGACTCGCCATCCGGCAGATTCAGGTCCGGCTCCACCCACATGCCGCCCACCACTTCCCACCGGCCTTCCTTGATCCGCTGCGCAATCTCCGCATTCATCTCCGGATACTTTTCGGCCATCCACTCGTTATACGCCGCAGCTGACTGCGTATAGGTGTAACGCGGATATTCATACATCAACTGCAGTGCCGTGCCGAAGGTCCGCTTCACCACATCCACCGTCTCCGTCCACGGCCACAACCACGCCGCGTCGATATGCGAGTTCCCGGTCAGATGCCAGGTCACCGTCTGCAACACCGGCTTCAGCGCCTCCAGCTCGTGCTGCGCCTTCATCAGCGAAGCATCAAACGTCGCCTGGTCGCCTGCTGCCAGCGCCTTCAGGTCCACGCTCGCCGCAGCCTGGCTCAGCTCCTGCTCGTCGGTCGCGTTACCCGGCGCGATGCTCGGCAGCAGCCGCGCCGCAACCTCAATCTCCTTGCCCAGGTCCACCGGATTCGGCCTCGACTCCGGAAAATCCACCCGGAACGTTGCTCCGTGAAACGACTTGTCATCCACCGTATGCAGCAGCTTCACGGCCACCAGCACGCTGTCGCCCGGCTTCGCACCGTCAAACAGCACCACCGGCTCCAGATCATCGCCCAGCGCCACGCGCCTACCGTTGAAGTAAAGAATCATCGGCATCGGGCCGTTGGCGTAGGTGTGGAACTGGAACCAGATGCGCGTCCCGGTCAGATCGTAGCCATGCAGCAGCCTTGGGACTGTTACCCGCTGCCGAAACCATACCGCATCCTTGGGCGCCTTGCTGTTCGGAGCCATCGGCGTCCAGCCGCTGTCGTCCAGCGCCGGATCCTCCCCATGCGCCAGATCGCCGGCATGCATCCGCCACTGCCCGTCTGGCAGCTCCGCAAGAGAGGCCAGGCTGGCCATGGCCGTCCGGATTGCTTCGGGCTGGCTGGCCATCCATTGCGCTTGCTGCGCGCTTTGGGCCCACGCGGCTGCCCCTGCCAGCAGCACCAGCGCCATGGCGCATCGGATCATGCCACGCAAGGCCAGGCTACGCAATACAACGCCACGCTGCGCCCATTGGGGCAGGCTGGGCGCAGGTTGGAAATCGTTTTCGCGGAAATCTGTCTTCGTGCACAGGACGGAAGTCTTGCAAGGTATGAAATCCATGGCCGGATATCCTTCTCAGAAATCTACCGGCCCATCCTATCACCTTGTTCAACCGGGCAGGCTGTCAAGCGCACCGGGATTGTCCATTCTGGCCAAGCCCGCCAGCATTTCCGCATGCAGATACTCGTCCTCTTCGGCGCGCGGAAGCCGATATCCCTCTTCGCGGAACATGCGGGCACAGGTTCTGACCACATCAGCATCCAGCTTGCCCTGCGCCGCCAGGGATTCCACCTCCTGCAGCGCAACATCCACACCCAGAGCCTTGCGATACGGGCGCTCGCAGGCCATCGACTCCACAATATCGGCTACGGCAAGTATCCGCGCTCCCGGCAGAATGGCGTCACCCTTCAAACCCAGCGGATAGCCCGACCCATCCAGTTTTTCGTGGTGCTGCCAGGCCATGCCGGCCACCGGCCATGGAAAGGGGATATCCTTCAGAATCCGGTATCCCACGTTGGCATGCACCTTCACCCGAGCAAACTCCTCCGGCGTCAGCTTGCCGGGCTTGTTCAGGATTTGCTGCGGCACGGCCAGCTTTCCAATGTCATGCACCATGGCGGCCATCTCCAATCCGCGCAGCTCGTACTCATTCCAGCCCATGGCGCGGCCAATATCGCAGGCCACTTTGGATACGCGCCGCTGATGTCCGGCCGTAAAGGGATCGCCCGCCTCCACGGCTCCGGCAATGGCCCCGACAGCAGCCGTCAGCGCTTCGACGAACTGTAGCTGCGCCTCCTCGCGTGCCTGTCGCTCCCGTTCTGCCTGCTCCCGCCGCCGCAGCGATTCCATCCCCACGGCAATCTCCTGCGCCAGATGCTCGAAGGCCTCACTTACTATCGGGCCAAAGGCATTCGCATTCGCCGAATACACCCCGAGAACACCAGTCTTCTCCGGGGCAATCGCAAACGGTACCGTCATGGAGCAGCGAATTCCATAACGATGGGCAAGCTCCCGCCACGGCGCGTAGTTCATGTCCGTATCCACATCGGCAATGATCTGGCTTACCCCGGTCCGGAAGGCCATGCCCACTGGCCCCTGCCCGCTTTGCTGCTCCTTTACACCACTGATTTCAATTCCATCCAGATAGCCGATGGCTCGGCCTGCCTGGGCCTGGACCGTCATCCTGTACTCCGGAGCCGGGCCCACAATCCCCACATAGGCAAGCAGAAACGGGGAATCCTGGGTGATGGCATCGCAGATATCCTGCAGCAGCGTCGCGGAAGACTGGGCTCGAGCCAGTGCCATGGCGGCTGACGCATAGGCGCGCAACGCCCACCGCTTGGCCGCCAGGCGACCCTCCATATCCACCTCCAGAGCGGCATTGTGCAGCTCCAGAATCCTCATCGTTCGACCTTTCGAGTCGAACGGCTTGGAAATGTTCATCCACACGGGGATTGTGTCCCCGCGCAGTGTTGTCATGTGGGTACGAAAGGCAGTCCCGCCTTCAGATGGATTTGCCTGGAGCAGCTGCCAGTCGGACGGAATCAGCTCCGGCAGGATCTCCGGCACCACACGTCCGATCAAGGCGCCAGGCTCGGCTTGCGCCAGGTGCTCCATGATCGGGTTGGCTTCGACGATGGAGTAGGTCACTGCATCCACAACCAAAATTGCACAAGGCAGATAATGGTATTGGCGGGAAAGCTCCGCTGTCCTCGGGATTGCTTCCAACATGGCCTGCACTCCTTTCCACAAACCAGCTACATCGTAGCCGGCCTCTTGCGTGGGGGCGCTGTCCCGGTTTCTGCGCGAGAACCGATGCGGGAACATGCTTTCGCTTGTCCATTCTTAATACAGCTTCAGGGGCAGGGTGTCAATGCCGCTTTTGGAGGAGAATGTTGATCCTCAGCGCATCCATCCCCATATCCATTTCCCATTGCAGCGTTGCAATCCGGAATGACTTGGCGAGCTGCCCCAACGAAAAATGGCAAATCTGTAATCTTTCATTGACGCATGGGAGGGATTGGACTAGCCTGTGTAGGCTATTTGACAAGGCAATATATACGTCCTCAATTTCGTGTATGGTTCGGAAACGTTCCCGAGGGTGGAGCCAGGGAATGGCAGTATGCAGCAGCCGGTGATCGTGCATCTGGCAGCACTGCTGGAGGGGTAACCTCAATGGCGGACGAAGGCGGAATGCTTAAGTCGGAGAGTTGGTACACGGCTCGGTGGAATCACCTGCCTGCCGCGCTCCTGGTGGTGGATGCTCATTCCCGGTGCATCGTGGAAGCCAATGCCATGCTGGAGCGCATGAGCGGTTGCCAGCCCGGTGAGCTTACCGGTGTTCGTGTCACGGAGCTGTTGCCGGAGATGCTGGATGCGGGTCTGCGTTTGCTGATGGCCAATCCTTCCGAACACGGAATCTCCCTGCGGACACAGCTGAAGATGCGGGATGGCAGCGGGATTCCGGTGTGGGTGGTGCTGTCGCGTCCATTTGATTTTGAAGGCCGCTCGTTGATTGTTGGCGAGGTGCGAAATGCAGCGCGCGAGGTGGATATGGAGGGTCGCCTGGCGGCCAAGCGGTGGGCTCTACGCGCCTATGCGTCAGCCGCCATGGCACTGGCTCGAGCCCAGTCTTCCGCGACGCTGCTGCAGGATATCTGCGATGCCATCACCCAGGACTCGCCGTTTCTGCTTGCCTATGTGGGGATTGTGGGCCCGGCTCCGGAGTACAGGATGACGGTCCAGGCCCAGGCAGGCCGAGCCATCGACTATCTGGATGGAATT
>JAKBAG010000251.1 GCA_021809235.1 Acidobacteriota bacterium | reverse complement strand
GCCGGTGGTGCGCCGGGTGCGGGCGTACTTTGCGCCAGTGAATCGGACGGCAGGGACACCGATGCTGTTCGACGCGTCGGAGGAGGGGGAGTTCAATCTGGACTCCCCGCCGGCGCCGTGGATTTCGCTGGGGTGGGTGCGGGATTTTGTGCGGAAGCCGCTGGGCAAGCTGGTGCCGGTGGTGACAGGGATGCCGCCGACGGTGCTGGAGCAGAGCTGGGAGCTGCTGGATGCGCAGGTTTCGTTTCATTTTTTGAGCTGGACGAAGCTGACGATGGCGCTGGCGGCGGCCAGCCAGCACATGAATCTGCTGGTGCCGATGTCGAATGCAGCAGCTTCGCCGGAGGGCGGAACGCCAGCTGTGCCTGCGGTGATGGTGGAGGCGGGTGCGACGGCGACGTTTCTGCCGATGGCGGCGGCGGATGCGGCCAGCTTCAATGCCGGGCAGATGGTGGTGGTGGATGTGGACTACACCGGGCAGACGGGATATGTGGGCACGGGGGTGAGCGGGTCCTATGTGAAGACGGCACTGACGGATGCGAATTACATTCGGCGAGTGAGCTACAACGTGGCCCGGATTGCGGCGGTGACGACGGCCGGGCTGGAACTGGCCGAGCCGCTGCTGGCAGGTGCTCCTGGCGCGGGGATGAAGGCGCAGGCGGTGATGGGATTTGTGGATCGGGAGGGCGGCAGCTTCTTTCCGGAGTGGTCGGGATTGTTTGTGCTGGAGGGCAGCCAGGGCGAACGGATTTTCTACCACTATCCGCGATTGCAGCCGGTGGTGGGATCGACGGAGAAGCCGCTGGTTCCATCGAAGCCGACTCCGCTGGAGGTGGAGGAACGACTGAAGCCGCTGGTGGTTTCGCCGAAGTACCAGGGCACGCTGGAGCAGATTCCGCTGACGGCGCTGTGCCGCGCGCTGCCGATTGCCGATCCGCTGGATGGCGAGCCGGTGCTGTGTTATCGGAGCTTCCTGCCGGCAGCCAATGCGCTGGTATGAGGCAGCATTGCCAGCAGCGGATGTGGCAGGTTGCGGGATGGTGCAGGCTGGGCGTTGGATATGCTGAAGAGTAGCCAGAATGACGGGAGTGCGAATGCCGGTTTACTACTTGCGGAGGTTGACGGGGGCCAGACGGACGCGGCGTGGCAATCGGCATCTGGCGCGGTATCTTGCATGGATTGCCGGGGCGGAGAATGCGGGCTCGTTTCTGGGGCTGCATCACTACACGTCGCATATGTCGGGAGTGGTGGCCTCGCTGTCGGATGATCTGGCGACGGGGCGGATGTGGCTGTTTGCGATAGGGCTGGTTTCGCTGCTGTCGTTCTTTCTGGGAGCGGTGGTGACGACGATTCTGATCCGTCTGGCACGGGAGCGGCGGATGACGAGCGAATATGCGCTGCCGCTGCTGATCGAAGCGGTGCTGGTGGCAGTCTTCAGCGCGATGGGCGGCGGAATTGCGGTGTGGAATATGCTGGCGGCTGTCGCTCTGTTGTGCTTTTCGATGGGCTTGCAGAATGCGGTGATTACGAAGCTGTCTGACGCGGTGATTCGCACGACGCACGTGACGGGGATGGTGACGGATGTGGGCATTCTGGCTGGACGCTGGATGTATGGAAAGCTGCGACCGGAACAGAAACTGCGCGCCGATGAGGTGCTGAGCCTGCGATTGCTGGCATCGCTGATCGGGCTGTTCTTCCTGGGCGGCGTGATGGGCGCGGTGGCCTACAAAAACTTCGGATGGATCTTCCTGGCACCACTGGCCGCATTGCTGGTGACGCTGGCCGTGGTTCCGGTGATCGACGACCTGAAGGCTGCGGGGGAGCGGGAAGCGGCCTGACGCGAAAGAGAGAGGGAAGCAGGAGGTGAGCGCGAGGCGCTCACCTCTTTTTTTGTTTGCAGGCGGTTTGGCGGATGGACAGGAACGGAGTGCGCGGCGATGAAGGTGACGATCAACAATGTGGATTATTCGGCGGCGTTGGACAGTGTGCATCCGCTGACGGTGGAGCGGAAGCTGAATGAGCCGACGGTGTGTTTGCTTTGGGTGACGCTGGGGCAGGCGAGTGCGTTGGCGGCGCCGCAGCGGAACCAGCCGGTGGTGGTGGAGGGCGATGACGGGACGGTGTATTTCACCGGGTATCTGGCGGTGGCGCCGTTGCCGGAGTTTGCGGGAGTGGGGACGGCGGGGCCGATCTATCGGTGGGCGTTGCAGGCGGTGAGCGATGAGCTGCTGCTGAATATGCAGCCGCTGACGCCGAGCGCGGGGATGACGGGGGTGACGGCTGCGGTGGCGATGCAGACGTTGACGGCGCATGCGGGAGGCAGTGGATTGGGAGCGGCGGTGCCGCTGGATACGAGTGGATTGGGAGCGGCGGCGATGGAGCTGCCGGTGGGCAACTTTGTACCGGAGTATGGGTGGAACTGGAGCCAGGCGGCGGGAATGGTGGCGGCGCAGGCGCGGGCGAGCTATCGAGCGGTGGGTGGTCGGGTGACGGCCGAGCCGGTGGGTACGACGGTGCATGTGCTGGACGAGAGCAAGGGAACGCTGGTGCTGAGCAACCTGGCGATGACGGCAAGTGTGGAGCGGGCACTGGCCAATGACGTGACGGTGTGCGGGGGCAGCGAACCGTGGGCGTATGTGACGGAATATCTGCTGGGGGATGGGGTGACGACGACGTTTGCGTTGAGCCAGGACCCGTTTTTCGAGACATCGGCGGAGACGAAAATTATCAACAACGAGCTGTTCAATGAGCCGGTGATAGATACGCGGAAGTGGATGTTTACGGGTGCGAGTGAGTATTTTTCGCTGACGGGAGCGGGGCTGACGTGGAATGGCGGCACGGGATCCGATGGGCAGACGGCACTGGTGTGGCGGGATGCGGTGGAGGCGGGTGGGTCGCTGCTGCTGGAGCTGCATGGAGTGCAGTTGTCGCCGGGCAGTTCCGGGATTGTGGGCGGACTGTATGGAAACGGGATTACGATGGGCGGCTGCGTGGCGGGATTTGAGGTGAGCGCGGCGCAGGGGACGGGAGCGGTGACGGTGGCTCCGGTGGTGAATGGGGTGGTGGCCGGGCCGTCGTATGCGGTCGATCCGACGGTGCAGTATACGCTGCGGGTGCGGGTGCATTGTCCGCTGACGGAGCGGGTGACGCAGGTGTATCGGGTGGTGGGGGATGCGGGCGCGATGAGCTTTGGCGGCCAGGATCAGCTGGCGGGCGCGCAGGTGGTGCTGGAACTGATGCCGGTGGTGAACGGGATTGCGGGTACGACGGTGACGCTCTATGACGGGATGGTGACGAATACGCCGGTGAGCTACCAGGTGGGAGTGGCGAACAGCTGGAATCTGATTGGGTCAGTACGCAGTGTGTCGATGACGAATCTGGGTTCGGGATGGGTGCGGAGCATGCCGCCGGGACAGGGGACACGGACACGGCGGACGGGCACGATTGCCGAAGGTGGCGAGTGCCACCTGCTGCGGACCGGGACGATCACGTTTTACAAGGGGTATATTCCGGTGCTGGGCGAACTGGTGGAGGTGCATTACCGGACGGTAGGCACGGCGGTGGGACGGTGGGTGAATGCGGCCAGCCAGGCGGCGTTGCAGGCAGTGGGCATGCCGGCGACGGCGCAGTGGATCGGGAGCGTGACGCAACCGAAGGCGCGGTCGAGCGCGGATTGCCGGAATGCGGCCGAGGCGCTGGGGACGGCGGCATCGAGCGTGAGCGCGGCGTGGCAGGGGACGTACAAGGTGGCGAGCGCGAACTGGGCGACGGGGTTGACGAGCGATGTGTGGCCGGGAGATGAGCTGCTGCTGACGGCTCCCAGCGCGCAGCTGAATGAACAGGTGGCGGTGCGGATGGTGAAGCTGACGTACAAGCCGGGGACGCCGGACGTGGTGAACTACCAGATCAGCTTTGCCAACGACTGGGCGAATGATCTGGCGGTGAAGACATCGAAGACGGTGCCGGTGACGACGTGGCTGCCGGCGGCGATTGCGCCGGTGTATCTGGAGGACGTGACGACGCTGACGGTGACGGCGATTGGAGCAGCAACGCTGACGGTGAATGCGGGAGTGGCACCACCGGCTGGAGGAGGATTCGAGGTGCGGCGTCGGGACTTCAGCTTCCAGGCGGGAGTGGATGCGGACCTGGTGATCCGGTCGACGGTGGAGACGTTCGAAATTCCACGAGTGACGGAGTCGGATGCGTTCTACATCCGGATGTATGACGGATCGACGCCGCCGAACTATTCGGAGCACTCGGTGGCGCTGATGGTGAATCTGCCGCTGGTGGCGCAGGCGGTGTGAGCAGGCAGGAGGAGATGGCGATGCGGATGATGAA
>JAKBAG010000250.1 GCA_021809235.1 Acidobacteriota bacterium | reverse complement strand
CGCCAGAATCAACGCAATGAGCAGTGCAAAACTGCCGAATGCTGCCATCTCTCTGTCCTGTCTCCTTCGCTGCAATCCCCGAGCGTATTCCTCTCGATTGTCGCACCCGCATCTGACCTCGGCAATCGGGGAAGCACAGAGATTCCCTCAAGATGGTATTCGCCGTGGTGCCCCGCCCGTATCCATCGAAGGATGGAGCTGGCTGCAAAGTACTGCCCTGCCTGCGCGAAGGAACAACTCCGCCCCTGCAGGAAAGAATGCCAATCGATGTCAGAACGTAGAGCAGGAAACTGTCTGCTGATGCAGGCTATGCATGGGCAGAGATCATGCCGTCTGTCGCGAGTTTGCATGCAGAAGGCGATCCACCGTTGTCCGCAGTTCTTCAGGAGAGTTGGCGCTCATATAGCAAACGCCTGGAGGGACCGCGCGATCGGCTGGCTCCTCCTCGCCATCCGTCAGGACCAGAACCGGAACCTCCGGCATGCGAGTCCGCAGCTCATGGACAAACTCCGGGCCGCTGATGCCGGAGACCCTGCTTCCGGTCACTACTAGCCGCAGCGCCTGGGCAAAATCCTCTGACTCCACCATGCAGAGCGCCTCGGCAGGATTACTTACCCGCACCACATCGGGCGTCGCCCGCTCCAGCAGGCTCTGCCGCAGCGAGGCGCGCAGCGGGTTTTCATCGACCAGTAAGATCACCGCCATGTTCAACTTGTGCCGAATCAGCCTCAGCAAGCCAGCTCTCCAGCCTTCCCCGGAAATCGTCGAACTCACCCGTTAGGATGACGCTGCCATGGCTCAGGTTGCCTCACGCACTCGATCGTCTGCCGCTTATCCAAAGAGAAACTCTTTTTCCCGCATTTCCTTCAGTGTGTCGCGTAGCCGGGCAGCCTTCTCAAACTCAAACTTCTGTGCTGCTTCGCGCATCTGCTGTTCGAGCGCCGCCAGATAGCTGTCCAGCTCGGCCTGACTGGCAAATTCGGCCTTCTCCTCGATAGCTGTCTCCACCGGATCTCCATATTCGGCCTTCAGAATGGCTGCCAGTCCGGAGTCCATACTTTTCAGAATCGTCTGCGGCACAATGCCGTGCTCCTCGTTGTAGGCCCGCTGAATCGACCGTCTGCGGTCGGTCTCCTCTATCGCCCTCCTCATCGAGTCGGTCATCCGGTCGGCGTAGAGGATGGCGCGGCCTTCCACATTGCGCGCCGCACGCCCAATCGTCTGAATCATTGCTCCGGTCGAGCGCAGGAAGCCCTCCTTGTCGGCATCCAGAATGGCCACCAGCGATACCTCCGGAAGGTCCAGACCCTCTCGCAGCAGATTGATGCCGATCAGCACGTCATACTCGCCCTTGCGCAGTCCGGCCAGGATCTTGACCCGCTCCAGCGTCTCAATCTCGGAGTGCATATACCGGCAGCGCACTCCGACCTCGGTGTAATAGTTCGCCAGATCTTCCGACATGCGCTTGGTCAGGGTCGTCACCAGCACCCGCTCCTTGCGCTTGGCCCGGGCTCGTATCTCTCCCAGCAGATCATCAATCTGCCCCTTGACGGGACGAATCTCCACCTCCGGGTCCACCAGACCCGTTGGACGAATCACCTGCTCGACCACCACGCCGGCAGCCTTTGTCAGCTCGTATGGCCCGGGCGTGGCCGAAACATAGATCACCTGCTGGACGCGATTCTCAAACTCTTCAAACTTAAGCGGACGGTTGTCCATCGCTGAGGGCAGGCGAAATCCGTAGTCCACCAGCGTCTGTTTCCGGCTTCGATCCCCGTGCCACATCCCATGCACCTGCGGCATGGTCACGTGCGACTCATCCACGAACAGCAGAAAGTCCCGTGGAAAATAATCCAGCAATGTCGGGGGCGGCTCCCCGGGGAGCCGGCCGGAGAAGTGGCGCGAATAGTTTTCAATGCCATGGCAGTACCCCATGGACTTGATCATCTCCAGGTCAAAGCGCACCCGCTGGTGGATGCGTTGCGCCTCCACCATGCGCCCTTCCTTTTCCAGCTGCGCCTCCCAGTCGGTCAGCTCGGCCACAATGCTGTCGATGGCCTGCGCCTTGCGCTCCGGTTGCACCACGTAGTGGCTCTTGGGGTAGATGGGCAGCCGCGAAAATTTCTGCTTTACCGTGCCAAACAGTGGATCAATCTGCGCCAGCGACTCAATCTCGTCGCCGAAAAGTTCAATGCGATAGGCATTCTCGTCATAGGTCGGGAAGACCTCGATCACATCGCCGCGGACACGGAAGGTACCGCGCCGAAAATCCACATCATTGCGCTCATACAGAATCTCCACCAGTCGGCGCACAATATCCTTGCGACTGATGCGCTGCCCGCGCTCCAGCAGCAGCAGCATCCCGTAGTAGGCCTCCGGAGAACCCAGGCCATAGATACAGCTGACGGAGCTGACGATGATGGCATCCCGCCGCTCAAACAGAGAGCGGGTCGCTGCCAGGCGCAGCTTGTCCAGCTCCTCATTTATCGTCGCCTCTTTCTCGATATAGAGGTCTCCGGCGGGGATATATGCTTCCGGCTGATAATAGTCGTAGTAGCTGACGAAGTACTCCACGGCATTGCCGGGGAAGAACTGCCGGAATTCGTGATAGAGCTGTGCCGCAAGCGTCTTGTTATGTGCCAGGATCAGCGCAGGACGGTTCAGCGTCTCGATCACCTTGGCCATCGTAAAGGTTTTGCCGGAGCCGGTAACGCCCAGCAGCACCTGATGCTGCTCCCCGGCAGCCACGCCCCGTACAAGTTCGTCAATCGCGCGTGGCTGGTCGCCGCGCGGCTCGTAGCTCGTCACCAGCTGGAAGTCCATAAGCTCAGTCTATCGCGAAAAGGCGAAGAAAGATCGAAATCCTTCTTCGCCTTTTCCGTCTCTATTGCTTGTCCCTTGCTTACCAAGGCAGTGGCTGGCCCATGTGGAAGAACCCGCCGGTCGGTCCATCATCGGGAAGCAGCGCAAGCATCACGCTGGTCTTCACGCCTTCAGCCAGTTCCATTTGGGCATCCTTGCCGCCCATGTCCGTTTTCACCCAGCCCGGATGCGCCGCATTCACCTTGATGCCGGTGCGCCGCAGATCAAAGGCCAGATGAATTGTCAGGGAATTCAGCGCTGTTTTCGAAACGCTGTAGGCAAAGCTCTTGGCCATGTAAAACGGGGATTTCTTGTTGGCCTGCTGCTCCAGGGAACCCAGAATGCTGGACAGATTTACGATTCTTCCGGCCTTGCTTAGCTTCAATAGCGGCAGCAGTGTCTGCGTCAGCGCCACCACGGCAAAGAAGTTCGTCTCCATCACCGCACGCAGCTTCTCCATGGAAACCTCAGCTGCAGTATGGTCCGGGCCCATCGGCGGAAAATCGCCCACCGCCACGCCAGCATTGTTTACCAGAATGTCCAGCCGTCCGTAGCGCGAGGCCAGAAATTCCCGGGCCGCTACGCGGTCGGCTTCCTGAGTCACGTCCAGACGAATCCACTCCACTTCGGCACCGGCTGCCTGCAGTTTTTCCGCAGCAGCCTTGCCTTGGGCCTCGGTGCGTGCGCCAATCACCACCTGCACTCCGGACTTGCTCAACTCCAGAGCGGTCTGCCAACCAATTCCTCGATTGCCGCCCGTAACCAGTGCGATCTTCTTCTCCATCCTGCCCTCTCCCTTTCGTTTGTCCAATATTTCATCCGATGACTCAACTTCGGCCCCGGATGCAACTTCGCAGATGGCTTTTCATCCTATGCAAACGCACATCCCGTAGCGCACCATCCGACCCGCCCGCTACAATGCGGCATGCTCTCGCACGATGCCAGTCCAAGCCATGCCCCGTGTGGGTCCTTTGCCACCTATCCCTCGCTTCGTGGCCGTCGTGTGCTCATTACCGGCGGAGCCTCCGGCATCGGCGCCGCCATGGTGCAGGGTTTTGTGCAGCAGGGTTCAGCCGTGGCCTTTCTGGACATGCTGGATGGACCTGCAGCCGCATTGATAGCATCGCTGGCCGCCGCACAGCCCGTGCCCCTCTATCGCCACTGCGATCTCAGCGATGCCAGCGGCATTGCGCCGGTGGTTGCCGACTGCATCCAGGCACTCGGCGGGCTGGATGTGCTGATCAACAACGCAGGGAACGACCGACGCCACCAGACCATGGAGATCACTCCCGAAGACTGGGATCAGTTACAGGCCATTAACCTGCGGCAGCAGTTTTTTGTCACGCAGGCCGCTCTGCCGGCGTTACGCTGCTCCAGGGCTGCCTCCATCCTGCACATGAGCTCCATCGCATGGCGTATTCCTTCCACCGGACTTCCGGCCTATGTTGCCGCCAAGGCCGCCATCGTCGGGTTGGCTCGGACACTGG
>JAKBAG010000249.1 GCA_021809235.1 Acidobacteriota bacterium | reverse complement strand
TCGCGGAACGCATCCTCCCCGACGCGGAATCGGTGGCAGCCTACCGGGAGGGCTATGCCCACTGGCGCAGGCTTTACCCTGCGCTGGCAAGCCTGCATGCAGGCCGCCGGTAGCCGGGCATTCGATCGATTGCTCAACCGGCCTGCGCTGATAGGGCCTGGGCTTATCCGGTCTCGACTTATCCGGTCTGGACTTATCCGGCCTGGCTGCGGGCAACCGCCAGCCGCCAGGCAAATTGCGGTCCACGCGTCACCACAAAGTGCCCCATGGATTCGGCACCGACATGGACACCCAGCAACCGGGCAAACATCTGCGGCTCTGTCTCCAGCGCGTGAATCGCGCGTCGGCGCAGAGCCGGCCAACGATCCATCAGCAGCATCACCTGTGCCATCCTCTGCGGCAGGCGAAGAATCTCCGGATGGTGCCGGTTATACCGCTCCAGTGCTGCGTTCATCGGGAGTCTCTCCACGGATTCCGCCAAGAGCAAAGCCTGCCGGAAGGCCATTGCCATGCCTTCGCCGGTGATGGCATCGGCTGACCCGGAAGCATCGCCAAGCAGGGCAACGCGACCGGTCGCCACTCGCCGGAGCCGTCGGGTTGTGGTCAGTGCGCCCCGCTCGCGATCCGTACGCAGCAACTCCCTGCCCGGCGTGAGCCTCTGTCGCAGCCACGGAAGCTCCTCCAGCAGGGCATCCACCCGGCTGTGCGGAGTGTGCGTCACGGTGGCAACGCAGACTTCATCCCTGCCCACCGGGGTCACATAGGCTTGGCCGCTTCGTCCCCAGTGCACCTCAACCACATCGCTCCACGGCTCCACGCGATAGTGCTGACGAAATCCAAAGCGCCGGCTCAGCACCTGGCCGGATTCCAATCCCGCCCAACGGCGCACCCGCGAGCTTTGCCCATCGGCACCCACCAGCAGCCCGTAGCGGCATTCCTCTCCAGCCAGCAGCACCGAACCCTGCGGCAAAAGCTGTACCGGGGTCTTCCATCGCAGTCGCACACCGGCCTGCTGCGCAGCCTGCTCCAATCGCTGATGCAGCAGGGGACGCTTGACGCCGAGTGCATCCTGACAGTCAGCCCTGCCGAGACAGTCCTCCCCGCCGGGCCAGTCCTTCCTGCGGGGAAAGCGCGCCTCGGCTGCAGCCTCAACCCCGGCAGTTTGGTCCGCGTGGCTCACAAACCGGATGCCTCGAAAGACTCCGCCGTCTTCCGGTGAAAGCTCCACGCCCAACTGGCGCAACTCCGCCAGCGCATCCGGCATCAATCCTTCCCCACAGGCTTTGTCGATCGGCGGGTGCAGCGCATCGGCAACCGTCACGTCCATGCCGCACTGCCGGAGGGCCAGAGCCGCCGTCAGCCCCGCGGGCCCTCCCCCCACGATCAGCGCATCCGTGCTGTGCATCGCCTGCTTCAACTCCACTCCAGCAGCAGCATCTCCGAGCAGAATCCCGGTCCCATGGCCACCAGCAGGCTGCGCGATCCCGCCTTGGGCCGATGCGCGCGCATCACCTCATCCAGCACCATCAGCACCGAGGCCGACGACAGATTGCCGGCGCGCCGCAGCGCTTCCCAGCTCAGATGGAAATCCTCGCGCGTCAATCCCAGCGCTTCGGCATTGGCGTCCAGCACCTTGGGCCCGCCGGTATGCATGATCCACGAGGCAATCCCGGCCCGGGTCATCCCGTGCGTGGCCAGAAAGGCATCCACATTCGCTCCCAGATGCTGCTTGACCACCGTGGGCACATCGGCAGAGAGCACAATCTGAAATCCCTTCTCGGAGATGGCCCAGCCCATCACCTCTTCGCTGTTGGGGTAGAAGGTGGCACGGCTGTCCATCACGCGCGGCCCCAGCCTTTCCGGATTGCCGCCGGTCATCTCTGCCGCCAGTTGCTCGCCCACCAGCAGTGCCACGCCGCAGCCGTCGCCAAACAGGCCGGAGGCAATCAGATTGGGCATGTTCCTGTTGTCGCGCTGCCAGGTCAGCGAGCACAGTTCCACGCTCAGCAGGATTGCCGCCTGATCCGGATACGCCTTCACATAATCTGCCGCGCGCGCCAGCCCCGAAGCACCTGCCACGCAGCCCAATCCAAAGATCGGGGTGCGCTTCACATGCACCGGCAGCCCCATGGTGTTGATCAGCCGCGCCTCCACCGTGGGGCAGGCAACGCCCGTCACCGACACGCTGATAATCGTGCCCAGCTTCTCCGGATTCAGGCCCGTTTCCTGCAACAGACCGCCGATGGCTTCCTCGCCGAGTCGGACCGCTGTCTCGATCCACACATCGTTGGTCTTGCCCCAGGTATCCAGCTCCTTGTAGGCATCCAGCGGACGGCTGAAATATCGCCCGTCCACGCCGGTGCGCCCGTGCAGCCGCTCCAGCACCGCAGGGTTTTCCATCCCTTCGTCCCAGTAGCTTTTCAGTGCGGCCACCACTTCCTCCTGACGGAAGTAGTAGGGCGGAAAAGCCATTTTTGTCCCTGCAATCCTCATGCCCGGTCTGCTTTCCTTATGCCTTTGGTCTTCGTTCCTGCTGCTGCCATACTAGGCGCTTCCATCCCAGGCAGCCTCAAGGGCCTGCATTTTTGTTTTCGCACGGCTTAAATCCGCACCGCGCGCGCTGCCAGCCGGAGTGCATCCGTCCAAAAGCTGCGCGAGCTGTGGATGGTCTCCATGGTTTCGTGGATTGCATCCACAAAATGCTCCAGGGATGCCTCGCTGACCACCAGTGGAGGAGCCTCCTTCAGCACCTGAAAGGCGTTGCCGCAAATCTGCGTCAGAATCCCGTGTTCCCGATAGAGACGCATGACCAGCATCTGCCCAAACATCGCCGGATGGACACGCGTAAATGCCTCATAGCTCAGTCGCAACCCAAGCGACTGCGGAGCACCGAAGACGATCCCGGAAAACAGACCCATGCCGCGAACTTCACGAACCATCTCGAAACCTGCCAGCCGCTCTCGCAGCTGCTGCCGGAACTCTTCTCCCAGCCGGGCCGCCCGTGCGGCCAGATTCTCCTGTTCCAGCACATCGAGCGTGGCCAGGCCTGCCCGCATCGCAAGCCCATTCTCGGAAAACGTGGAGGTGTGCACAATCGCGCGCCGCAGCGAGGGATAGACGCTCTCATAGATCGCCTCCGTCATCAGCACCGCACCGCCCGGCACCAGTCCTCCACTCAGCGCCTTGGCCAGAACCACCATGTCCGGCTCCAGATTCCAGTGGTGTGCTGCCAGCATCGCGCCCGTCCGCCCCAGCCCTGTCTGCACCTCGTCCAGCACAAACACCGTCCCGTTGCGACGACACAGCTCCTGCGCCCGCTCCAGATATCCCTCCGGAGGCAGTACAATTCCCGCCTCGCCCTGGATTGGCTCCAGGATCAACGCGGCAAAGCGCCGCGTGTTGAGCGCCGCCTCCAGCTGGTCCAGATCCCCAAAGTCCACAAACTCCACACCCGGGATCAGTTCGCCAAAGCCCTCCCGCCAGAATGGAGCATCCATCAGCGCCAGCGCACCGCAGGTCAATCCGTGAAAGGCTCCCCGAGCGGCCAGCAAGCCGGAACGACCCGTATGAGCCCGTGAGAACTTGATGGCCGTCTCCACACCCTCGGCCCCGGAGGTCGAAAAGTACACCTTGCTCAGATGACCCTTCCGGGAGCGGTTCGCCATCTGCAGCAGGCGACCGGCCAGCTCCGCCGCCGGGCTGCTCACATGGCTTTGCAGCATCAGCGGCCCCTTGGCATCCAACTCCCGATGCAGCGCCTCAACGATGGCCGGGTGGTTATGCCCGGTGTTGTAGACGCAATATCCGCTGAGAAAATCCAGAATCTGCTGCCCATCGGTCGTCTCCAGGGTCTCCCCTTCGCAACGCCGATACTCGGCATCCATGCCCAGCAGGCGCAGCAGCCGCGCCCACTGCGGATTCACAGTCTGCTCGTACTGATCCTGCAGTCCCACCTTGCGCTCAACCCCGGCAACCGCCTGCATCGATTCGCTCGCTTTCTGGCTCAGACGACAATCGTCACGCCGGCCTGCAGTTCCCAGCCTGCAGGCGCACCCGTTTCTGTCACCAGGCCTATGCTCTTTGGACGTGGTTTTTGGGCGAATCGGTGCAGGATTCTGCGCGGGGAGCAGATGGCAGCCGCAAAACTTCATCGAAACGTCATCTATGAGGGCGTCATCAACAGCGGAGCGCAGAATCCACGAGCTGGATTGCGCGACACTCGACTGCTCGACAGCTAGTCCGATGCCAGGCTCAGTGCGTGGCGCACATCCGCACCGCGGATCCAGAAGATCACATCCGTGGCGATATTGGTGGCATGATCGGCAATGCGCTCCAGGTTGCGGGCGATCAGCAGGGCATG
>JAKBAG010000019.1 GCA_021809235.1 Acidobacteriota bacterium | reverse complement strand
CGGTCTACGTATGAAATGCCCCTATTGCGGATCCAGCCGTTTCCGTTTGTCTCATTTGCGCTTCTCAGATCTGGTTTATCTTTTGGTCGTGCGGTACCCCGTTCGGTGTCGACTCTGCAGGGAGCGAATGTACGCATTTCTGCCCGATGCCCTGCGCTTACGTGGCTCGTTGCACGCAACCAGGGAAGACCCATCGGTGGAAAAATAAGCTTCCCCCGTGCATGGTCGGCGGTCGCATTTAATGCAGGCATACTCTTCCAACAGGACAAACAGCCACATTCTGCCCGCTACAGAACGGACAGAATTCACTCCAGCATTGGTTTGAAAACCAGCGTAATTCGGCCCATTCTTCCGTGGGTTCGCTCCGGCATGCGAGCCGCGGCCCGGCCCCGGACTTGGTACGATGCAGATGGGGGCTGGGAGAAAGTATGGCCAAGGTTCTGGATGGAGCGGCAATTGCTGCAGAGATTCAACAGGAAGTCGCCGGTGAAGTAGCATCCCTGGCAGCAAAGGGAGTGCGTCCAGGCCTGGCGGTTGTCCTGGTGGGCCACGTTCCGGCTTCAGAGATCTATGTTCGCAGCAAGGTAAAAACCTGCGAAGATCTGGGCATCTACAGTGAATTGATAACACCTCCGGAGTCCATCACCACCGAGGAGATGCTGGCCATCGTTGCCGATCTCAACCGCCGCGAGGAGATTGACGGCATTCTGATTCAGCTGCCACTGCCGCCGCAGGTGGATACCAAGCGACTGCTCGATGCCATTCTGCCGGAAAAGGATGTCGACGGATTCCATCCGGTCAATGCTGGCCGCCTTCAGGCTGGCCGACCGTCGCTTGCTCCCTGCACGCCGGCAGGAGTCATCCAGATCCTGCGCCGGAGCGGTATTCCCATCGCAGGTGCGCACGCGGTTGTGGTGGGGCGCAGTGATATTGTTGGCAAGCCGGCAGCCATGCTGCTACTGAACGAGCATGCGACGGTGACCGTCTGCCACTCGCGCACGCGGGATCTAGCCTCCCACACGCGCCAGGCCGATATCCTTGTTGCCGCCATTGGTCGTGCCGGATTCATTACCCCAGAGATGGTCAAGCCCGGCGCCACACTTATCGATGTGGGCATCAACCGGATCACTGACCGGGAGGAGTTTCTGCGATTCTTTGCCGGAGATGCGCGCCGCGAAGAGACCTTTGCCCGCCGCGGTGCAGTGATCGTCGGAGATATCGACCCCCACGCCTTTGATGTTTCCGGTGCATACACGCCGGTTCCAGGCGGTGTTGGCAAACTGACCATCGCCATGCTGATGTCCAATACACTTCAGGCTGCCCGTCAGCGACGAGGTCTCTAGCCCCCATGCTGCGAGTAGGACTGACCGGAGGCCTGGGCAGCGGGAAAAGTACAGTTGCGGCGCATCTGCGCACTTTGGGAGCACACGTCATCGAAGCCGATGAACTTGGCCGCGCCCTGATGCAGCCCGGCCAGCCGGTATACGACGCCATCGTCAGGCAGTTTGGTCCGGGTGTTGTTCGCTCTGATGGCCTGTTGGATCGCGCTGAGCTTGCCCGGTTGGCATTTGCCGATCATCGTCTCGATGAGTTGAATGCCATCGTGCATCCTGCAGTGATTCAGGCACAGCAGCAGTGGGCGCAATCGATTTTTGCCGCCGACCCGACCGCGATCACAGTCGTTGAATCGGCATTGATCTTTGAGGTAGAAAGGGATGCCCGTCTGCGCGGGGAAACAGAGGGCGTCCTTGCCAGCTGGCGTCGTCGCTTTGACTGCGTTCTGCTGGTGACGGCTCCGGAATCTTTGCGGCTGCAGCGCTACGTGGCCCGCATGACCGGCGGCGCCTGGAGCGAACAGATTGCCGCCGATGCCCGGGCGCGGATGCAGCGGCAAATGAACGATACGGAAAAGATGGCGCTCGCCGATTTCGTGCTGGTCAACGATGGTTCCCGCGAACAACTGCTGGTGCATACCCAGGCGATTTGGAATGAATTGCAGCGGAGAAGCCGGGGGAACCCTCCAGCGGACGCGTTTCCAGGCTCGGATTCGCGGCCACCTGAGCACGGCCCTCCAATCGCGGACGGCGAGACGGGTTGAAACACAGATAGCCTATCGAGCATCAAAAGATAGAAACGTTGCGGCGTTACGGCGGAGCTTGTCCCCGCGAGAATTGAAAATGGAAGTGGCAGGACACCGATACGGCGTATGGCTGCCACGTATCCAACAAGACGAGGGAAAGAAGACGATGCGATTGCGACAACTCCTATTGGTAGCCTTGGTGGTGGGTGGATTCTGGTACTTCACCACTCATCCCCCTCGCGAACTGGCGCGCTTGCTCCCCTCCGGATCCGGCAGCTCTGCACTGCAGCTGACGGAGGCGCATGCTGCCCCGGCCTTCGACGCCGAAGAACAGAACAACATCAGTGTCTACAGGCGCGTTCTGCCTTCGGTTGTCAATATCACGTCCACGGCCATGAAGTTCGACTTCTTCTATGGCGAGGTTCCGCAACAGGGGCAGGGATCGGGCTTCATTCTGGACAAAGCTGGACACGTGTTGACGAACTTCCATGTCATCGCGGATGCCAACAGGATTGAGGTCATGCTCAGTGACAAGCGCCATTACAAGGCGAAAATTGTCGGCTACGATCGCACGCACGATCTGGCTCTGCTCCAGATCGATGCGCCCAATCTGCAGCCGGTCACTCTGGCTGATTCGAGCGGACTGGTTGTTGGCCAGAAGGTGTATGCCATCGGGAATCCCTTCGGACTGAGCGGAACCATGACCCAGGGCATCATCAGCTCCATTCGCTCCATTCGCGGACCCCAGGGCGCACCCATTGAGGATGCCATCCAGACTGATGCTGCCATCAATCCTGGCAACTCCGGTGGTCCGCTGCTCAACTCGCGCGGTGACGTGATTGGCATCAACTCCCTGATTGCCACCGGCGGTGCCGAGCAAAGCTCCGGTATCGGTTTTGCTATTCCCATCAACACGGCGAAAGCGGTGCTTGGCGACCTGATGCGCTATGGCCGTGTCCGTCGTCCCACGTTGGGGATCGTTTCCCTGGGCATTGGCCCGGACCTCGCCGACCAGCTGGGTCTGCCCGTGGAAGCTGGTGTCCTCGTCCAGCGCGTCGTTCCGGGTGGAGCAGCAGACCGTGCCGGCATTCGTGGCGGCAACGAGCAGGCCTATCTGGGGAATATGCCCATCATCCTGGGCGGAGATCTGATCGTTGCCATCGATGGCCAGCAGGTCTCGGATACTGCCGACATCAGCTCCATTCTGGAGCACCATCAGCCCGGGGACAGCGTATCTGTTACCTTCTATCGCGGTCGCCACAAACATACTGTCCAACTCCAGCTCAGTGAAGGGCAGCAGGTCAACACGTAACATTCGAGTACGGCAGGCGCAGCCGAAGCGGTTTCCGGGAACGCCCATCGATTCCGTGCATCCCGTTCGGAGGCGCACATGCCAGGTGTGGACAGATCGACTGAGCCTGCTGCAGCGGGGACGATTTGGTCCCAGCGCTCTCCCGCGATACCCTAATTGGCATAGAGCTTCCATTCCAACCGAGGTAGATTGATGCCGTCATATCAGTACGAAACTCTGGCCGTGCATGCTGGTCAGCACCCGGATCCGCTCACCGGAGCTGTCAATGTTCCGCTTTATCTCTCTTCCACCTTTGAATTGACCGGCATTGGCACGGACAAGGGTTGGGATTATTCCCGTGCCGGCAACCCGACGCGCGATCGACTGGAGTTGGCTTTAGCTGCACTGGAATCGAACGGACGACCCGGCGTCAAGGGCTTCGCCTTTGCCACGGGCATGGCTGCCATCTCCGCACTACTGGCCCATCTGCATTCCGGAGACCATCTGATCTGTTCTCACAACGTGTATGGCGGCACAGCCCGACTGCTGGACCAGATCATCAGCCACTACGGCATTGCCATCCAGTATGTGGACATGGGCAACCTGGACGCGCTGCGCGCGGCCATCCGTCCCAATACCAAGCTCATCTATTGCGAGACGCCAAGCAATCCGCTGATGCAGCTGACCGATATTCGAGCCGTTGCGGAGATTGCTCATGCCCATGGCATCGAGGTCAGCGTCGATAACACCTTTCTTTCTCCGATGCTGCAGAGTCCGCTCGAGCTGGGCGCAGACATTGTGATGCACTCCACCACGAAGTTCCTCAACGGACATTCTGATGGCCTGGGCGGTGCGTTGATCACCACCACCCAGCAACAGGCTGAGCGTACGTTGCTGGTGCAGAAGGCAGTCGGAGCCACGCTATCTCCGCTCGAGTGCTTCCTGATCCTTCGCGGCATCAAGACCCTGCCCCTGCGCATGCGTCAGCATGAAGAGAACGGGCGCGCCATTGCCGCCTGGCTGGCCACCCATCCCAAGGTGAAGCAGGTCAACTATCCAGGACTGGCTACGCACCCGCAGCATGCCCTGGCCGTGCGCCAGCAGAAGGGCTTTGGATCCATGATGAGCATCGATCTGGGCTCCGTGGAGGCTGCGCGCAGATTCCTGGCCGCCATCCGGATATTCCTGAACGCAGAGTCGTTGGGTGGAGTGGAGTCGCTTGCTTCACACTCGTCTACCACCACCCATGCCGCGCTCAGTCCGGAGCGCAAGCTGGAGATGGGCATTACCGAGGGACTGGTCCGACTCTCCATTGGCATCGAGCACAAGGACGATCTGATTGCCGATCTCGAACAGGCTCTTGCCGCGATTGGATAACTCTTCCGTTCCAAACCGGCCTGGGATTGTCTGCTGCTATAGCAGATTTTCTCAGGCCGGTTTATTCGGGTCGTTCCACTCCAAGGTGATAACGCGACTCTCCGGGCCGGTGTTCGTGATGTGAATATTGCCGTCGGCCAGCTCCTGAATCAGGTGAAACTTCTCTCCCCACTCCACAAGAATCAGCGTGTCTTCGGTCATCCAGTCGTGGATGCCAAGTGAGGAGACCTGTCGCTCATTCTCCAGCCGGTACAGATCCAGATGCAGCACCGTCACGGCTCGCCCGTCGCACCATCCCTCGTAGGAGTGCACCAGCGAGAACGTGGGACTGGTAACGGCATCTTCGTCCTCGACCTGCAATGCCTGGACAATGCCCTTGACCAGGGTTGTCTTCCCTGCGCCAAGATCTCCACTGAGGATCAGCAGGCGCGGCGGAGGCAGCAGGACTGCGATCTCCGAGCCGATTGCGCGCGTTTCGGCATCCGAGGAGCTGGAAAAGACTCGCTTCACAGTCCGCTCTCTCTTTGCTGAACCGCGTACTGTGCGGCTCCCTGCAGCCAGCTCCAACCATCGGCGTTGCGCAGCCGGATGGCCTCTGGGAGGGAGTGAAGCAGGTCGGTGGCCAGCAGGGAGTGTTCGCCCCACTGCCCGGCCGCAAAGTCACCAGCCAATCCGTGGAGATGGACAGCCGCTTCCACGGCATCCTTCGGTTTAGCAGGGAACTGCGCAAGTGCGGCGGCCACCATTCCGGTCAGCACATCCCCGCTCCCACCTTTAGCCATACCAGGGTTTCCGGTGGTATTTACCGCAACGCTTCCATCCGGATGCGCCACCAGGGTGCGATGTCCTTTCAGAATCAAAGTAACCTGATGCTGACTTGCAAAGCCGCGCGCTGTCGCCAGTCGATTGGCTTCGAGTTCAGCCACGCTTATGCCAGCAAGCCGCGCCATTTCACCCGGATGCGGCGTCAGAATCCACTGCTTTCCGCCCCTCATTGCGGAGAGTTGGGATAGGTCTTGAGCCAGCAGATTCAGGCCATCGGCATCGATGACCACAGGCACCGTGCATGCCTCCAGCAGTTCCCGAAAGATTCGCCGCGCTGCAACGCTGGTCCCCATCCCCGGTCCGATTGCAAGCACCGTTTTGCGTTCCAGCAAGGCTGCCACATCCGACTCCAGTGGCAGCGACATCATTTCCGGTGCAAATCCAGTCACGGAATCGAGCACGGCAGCGGGAGCGGCAGCCGTTACCAGTCCCGCCCCCGTACGCATGGCAGCCATGGCGGCCATGGCCACGGCGCCTGTCTTTCCCGCGCTTCCGCCAGCCACCAAAACGTGTCCAAAGCTGCCCTTGTGCGCGTTGGCTGCGCGCGGTTTCTCGAAGATTGACTTTGCCGAGCCAGTCCAGTGCAGTTGTGTCTGGCTGCGCACCGCTTCGCGAGGAGATCCAATCGGAGCCACAATCACCGGATTGGACCATCGGCGCGTCAGTCCGCTGCCCAGAGCATGGGCCAGCTTGGGAGCCGTAAACGTTACGACGGCATCCGCAGGAGCGGCACTTTCGGCCGAGGCTGTATCGGCATCCCATCCGGAAGGCAGGTCTACGGCCAGAACCGGAACGTTTACCCGACCCAGCCATTCCACCGCCAGGGCCGGCGTTCCCCGCAATGCAGCCTGCAATCCAGTCCCGACGATCGCATCCACGATAAGCTCTGCATCCCCGTTGCTGGCCAGCAATGAGCCAAGCTCGTCCTGAGTTCTGCAAGCGGAGGCGACAACCCCGGGTGTAGACACGAGCGCATGCCAGCAGTTCCGCACCTCAGCCCGCAAGCCGGCTTCCTCGCCCAGCAGCACAACGGAAACAGCATTTCCGGCCAGTGCCAGTTCCCGAGCGGCCACCATGCCATCGCCGCCATTATGTCCGCGCCCGCAAAGCACCAGGATCCGTGTCTTGTCGGGAAAGCATCTCTGCGCAAACTGTGCTACGGCTCGTCCTGCAGCCTCCATCAGCTGGCTCATCGACACACCAAATTGCTCGCTGGTCAGGCGATCACAGGCGGACATCTCCTCTGCGGTCAGGATCTGCATCGTTTCCATGCTAGCTTGTCTGCGATACAGAAACAAAGCGGCGAAGCTGTCTGTCCAGCTCCGCCGCTTCCATTGCGTTTGCGATTTTGCTCAGTGAATTTCGACCGTAGGCTCCACGCTCAGACCGGGGCGCAGCAGATGGCTGCCGTCCTCGTCCTTGAGGTCAGTAAAGTCAATGCGTACCGGAACCCTCTGGACTACCTTCACATAGTTGCCGGTAGCATTCTCCGGCGGGAACAGGGAGAGAACCGATCCGGTTGCTCCACCAATCTGGGTAACGCGCCCGGCGTACGTCTTGCCGGTTGCGTCCACATCAATCTCCACTTTCTGCCCGGGACGGATATGCCGGAGTTGGGTCTCCTTGAAGTTTGCCGTCACCCACAGATCGTCGAGAGAAACCAGCGTCATCAGATTCTGGCCCACAGAGACATTCTGGTTGATCTCCAGACTCTTGCGGGTGATGATGCCATTCACGGGAGCTACGATCCGGGTGTAGCTCAGGTTCAGCTTCGCCTGCTCCAGCTGAGCCTCGGCGGCCTCCACCTGGGCCATTGCCTGCCGGGCACGGGCATTCTCGGCTTCGATCTGCTGCGGTGCGGTCTGCGCGTAGTGCAGCATGGCCTGCGCCTGTGTTTCGTGATCATGTGCAATCTTGACGGCAGATTTTGCTGCCTGTTCGCCAGCCAGGGCATTAGCCAGAGCCGCTTTGGTGGCATCGGCAGCAGAGACCGCAGCGTCAAACTGCTGCTTGCTGATCACATCCTTGGCCACCAGTGGCCGATAACGCTCCAGGTCGGACTGGGCTTTGAAGTTGTTGGCGCGGGCTTCAGCCACTTGCGCTTCAGCGGCCTGCAGTTGCTGCTCGGCCTGCTGCACCGTGGCAGAGGCCCCGCTCACGTCGGCATTGGCCGAACGCAGGTTACTGCCCGTGTTCACCGTAGTGATGGGTACGGTGACTTTGGCCGCCTGTGCTGCTGCCTCTGCGCTGGCCACGGCTGCCTCCGCGTTTTGCACGGCTACTTCAAAGTCACGCGGATCCAGCTCTGCAATCACAGTTCCCTTGGTGACATATTGATTTTCATCCACGTTAACGTGGATCACTTGACCGGCAATGCGGGAGCTGATCTGGATCAGGTGTCCATTGATCTGCGCGTCATCGGTGTCCTCCACCAATGTGGAGCGCCAGTAGAAGAAACCGCCGCCTACCACCAGAATTGCCAGCACGATTCCGGCGATCATCCGCTTACGGCCAGTCGCGCCGCTTTGCCCGTTGTCGTTCGTCCCGGTTGTTGTCGCGTCCGCCACGTTTACTTTCCTCCGAGATACTCTTTGTAGTTCTGCGCCATACCCATCGAACGGGCCAGATTCAATTTGGCCACGTTGTGCTGGTAAAGGCTGTTGATATAGCTGCTGTCGGCCTGGGCCACGGATTGCTGGGCCTGAGTCACCGCCAGGTTGTCGCTAACGCCGGCACTGTAACGCTGCTGCGCATCCGAGAGCTCTTCCTGTGCCAGTTTTCGGTTGGAATCCGCAACCCCCACCTGCTTTTCCGTGGAGGCGATATCGAGGAGCGCATCCCGGATATCGGCTTCAATCTGGGCATCCAGATCGCTTTGCCGGGCTTTTTGCTGGTCCAGTTGCGACTGCGCCATCTCGGCTTCGCCACGAAACTCGGCTTCCTTGAAGATCGGGATAGTCAGCGTTCCACTGGCATTGCCGGTGCCGTGGGAGTGATTCAAATTCACACCGATATCGCCATAGTCCGCGTTGATTTTGACGGTCGGCAGCCGATCGGCTGTGGCTGCTTTACGCTGCTCCACCATGGACGCGGTCGTCTCTGCCGAAGCCTGCCGGTCCTTGCGAGAAGCCAGCGCCTGGCGAATCTCATTTTGCACATCCGGCTGGTCAAAGGCAGAGTAGGGAATCGAATCCGCAACGGAATAGGACTGGTCCAGCGGCAGGCCAATTGCCCGTGCCAGAGCCAGCTTGTCCTTCACCAACCGGTTTTCCACCACGATCAACTGCTGCTGATGGGTCTGGTAGTCGACTTGAGCCCTTAGCACATCGAGTTTGGGAGCTGTACCGGCGTCATGCCGCGCCATCGCCTGGTCCAGGGATGTTTTTGAGGTTGCCAGCTCGGCTTGGGTGGCCTCCACTTCCGACTGGTCAGCCACGACCATCAGATACGCATTCCCAACGGTCAGAATCACCATCTGCCGCGCGTCGTCCGCGGTTAACTTGCCGGCCTGGAAGTCATGCTTCGCCGCCAGATAACGATGAAGCGAAGACAGGCTCAGGGCTGTCCAGCTCAGGTTCGCGCGGAGGTCGGTGTAACCAAAAGGACCGATAATTGTAGGGAATCCGGGAACACGCAGTCCCTCTGCAGCCAGATCGGTCTGCATCAGGTTTTCACTCAGATTGCCGTCCACCTTTGGCAACAGATTCTGCAATTGCTCCAGTTGCTGCCCATGCAGGGTGGCCGTTTGCGTCTGGCTCAACAGCAGCCCCAGATTTTGCCGCAATCCACGTGCAATGGCATCTTCCAGCGTCAGTGCAATGGTTCCCGACTCCGCCTTGTCGGCAGGAACACCGCCATGAAAATCCTGCACGGTTGCCGGACCAATCTGCGGTGGATTCGCCTGCGACAGGGCGGCTTTGCCACCGGCAATCACAAGACACACCATCAGGGCCTTCGAGATTTTGGTTCGATTCATTGTATGGATAGTCCGTTTGGGCGCTCTGTATCGAGCAGCTTCCCATTCATGATTCCGCAGTGTATGGATGCGCTAAAGGGTAGGAAGTTTCGGAAACATGCGCAGGAGATTCCCGATTGCCACATTGAATCCTGCCATTGGAATCCCGCCAGTCAGTCCCGAAATCATTTCCCAGGCGTGGATATTCGAAGCGATTACCGCTCCGAGGAGTCCTGAAGCAGCTGGGAGGCCAGCGAGCACAGTGCCTGCCGGAATACGCTACGGACCGCATCCGTCATCCATCCCTGAGCGGCTTTGCCGCCATGCAGTGCCAACAGGCCGGCGACTTCCGGTGTGGAGAGTCCACCCACGGCGCGCAGGACAAAGATGGTTCGTTCGGCCACTGCAAGTCCCTCCAGCCACTGCCGCAAATGTCCCCGATCCGGCCCACTGAGCAACTTCTCCAGCTCCTGGGCAGAGACTCCGGCTGCATCCAGATCGTCATCGCCGATGCAGTTAGGCGGACCGGACTCACCCGATGGAGCTGCCAGCGAATTGGGGTCGCGTTCACTCAGGTGCTCAATGACAGCGGCTGCCATGGACACTCGGGCGCTGTGCAACGCCTTCTCCGAGCAGGTCGGGAGTTCGGCGGTGGCAATCGCGCGTTCCACAAGGTTTACCGTTGTTTCGCCCTCGCCCAGTTGCATCGCTCCCAGGCGATACAAATCCCCGGCTACAGCATGCAGCAACTCTGTGCCGGTTTGCGACTCGTCCCTCTTCTGCATGACTAGCTCCTCTTTGTATCGTCTATCCCGTTGTGGAAACGCGTCAAATGCGCGAGTGGCATCCCTGTTGCGAGAAGGTTGTCCAGACCCCATGCAGGACCCGTGTCAGGACAGTGTCTGCCGCCAATTTTTCTTCGCACTTTCACGCATGCAACTTCTACCCTAAGATATGGTTCTGGGAATCCGGGGTGAGGTGATCCGCCTGCAGCCAAACCCTGATTCCGACGGATCGGGCTTGCCGCACCTGGGGGGAAGCAGCAAGCGGAATCGGATTCCGTGCAGGACCCCTGTTTTACCTGAAAGGACACGCCAAGATGGCGACATCGTCGGGAAAGACTCCACGCGCCAAATCCGCCGTACGTCCGGCGCGACGCAAGGTCAACTCTGCTTCCGATTCCACCTTATCCACGCCTCGGGCAGACCTTGACCAACCTCTGTTTGTAGCCCGCGATCGATCCTGGATTCAGTTCAACCGTCGTGTCCTCGAAGAGGCACTGGATGCAGCCAATCCTCTGCTGGAGCGCGTCAAGTTTCTCGCCATCACCGCCAGTAATCTGGATGAGTACATTGAAATTCGTCTGGCCGGCCTGCTCCAGCGGAATGAGGATGGTCCTTCCGAGCCCGGCTATGATGGCTTGTTGCCAGCGCGGTCGCTGCAGATTTTGAATCAGGAAATCCATGCATTTGTTGCGGATCAGTATGCATGCTGGAACAAGGTGCTGCTGCCGGCGCTTGACCAGCAGCACATCCGGTTGCTGCCGTGGAAACAGCTGACTCCGGCTCAACGCAAGCAGATGCAGGACTACTTCCGCTCCGAGGTGGATCCGTTACTGACGCCCATTACCATCGATCCGGCGCACCCATTTCCGCGCGTTCTTAACCGGGCGCTTTGTCTGGCAGTGCTTCTCCGTCCCAAGCGTCGGCGCGGTGGTCCTGCTGTGCTTGGAGTCATTACGGTGCCTCGGGCGCTACCGCGATTCATCCGGCTTGGTGGTACGGCCAAATGCGACCTTCTGCTCATGCAGGATCTGATCTCCCGCCATTTGCAGCCGATGTATCGCGGTTACGAGATATTGGCAAGCGCCGCCTTTCGCGTGACCCGGAACTCCAACCTCTACTTCGAGGAGGAAGAGACACGATCCCTGCTGGAGTCGGTCCGAAGCGAGCTCCACAACCGCCGGAAAGGCGATGCCGTCCGTCTGGAGATTGCCTCCGATGCCCATCCGGAGATCATCGAGCGGTTGCGCGTCAACTTTGAGCTGGAATCCGACCAGGTGTTGTTCTGCGAAGGCCCGGTCAATCTGGCTCGTACCATGTTTTTGCACGACGAAATTGATCGTCCGGATCTGAAGTTTTCCTCCTTCACGCCGCGCAGCTTTCCCGTTTCCTCACAAGCGACACAACTGTTTGCCAGCCTCCGGCAGCGCGACATGCTGTTGCATCATCCCTACGATTCCTACGACCCGGTGGTCGACTTCATTCGCCACGGAGCTGCCGATCCCCGCGTGGTGGCCATCAAGCAGACGCTTTATCGCACCAGCACGGATTCTCCGATGTTTCAGGCGCTTACGGAAGCTGCCGCAAACAAGGAGGTGACCGTGGTAGTGGAGCTGATGGCGCGTTTTGATGAAGCCTCCAATATCCATTGGGCGCGGAGCATGGAGGATGCAGGGGTGCAGGTGTTTTACGGTGTCGTGGGCCTGAAAACCCACTGCAAACTGGCCATGCTCGTTCGCAGGGATGAGGACGGTGTCATTCGTCGCTACTGCCATCTTGGTACCGGGAATTACAACCCGATCACCGCGCGTTTCTACACCGATATCAGTCTGCTGACCGCCAATCCTCAACTCACCGAAAGGGTTCAGCAGGTCTTTCACTACCTCACCGCCCAGGCGGAAGTGCAGGATTATGCTCCGTTGCTGGTAGCGCCGCACTCCATGGCCAAGCGCTTTCTCGAGCTGATTCAGCGGGAGGCTGACCACGCCGCAGCGGGCCGGTCGGCGCGCATTCTGGCCAAGATGAACTCGCTTCTGGATCCAGTGATCATTCGAGCCCTCTATGCAGCATCAACGGCCGGCGTTGAGATTGACCTGATCGTGCGCGGAATCTGCATCCTGCGTCCCGGTGTCCCCGGTCTCAGCGAACGGATTCGGGTCCGCTCCATTGTCGGTCGCTTTCTGGAGCACAGCCGCATCTTCTTTTTTCAGAACGGGAATCATCCCGAGGTTTGGGTCGGAAGCGCAGACTGGATGCCCAGAAATCTCTATGAGCGCTGTGAAGTCATCTTCCCCGTCCAGAATCCTGGGCTTCGAGACCGTATTCACTCCGAAATTCTGGCCGCCTGCCTTGCCGATACGGTGAAGGCGCGGCGGATGGATCAGGACGGAAACTATATCCGCGTGCAGGCAGAGGCAACGCCCCCATTTGATAGCCAGGGATTTTTCATGCGCCTGGCGGAAGGAACCGCGCAGTTGGAGGAGATTCCTCCGCTCGCTTAGCGAATTCCACATCTGGAGGCGGATCAATGCTCGGCTGGCTTGGGCAAGCGCAGGCCAGGTCCTGTCTGCACTGGCTGATCGATGGACTGCGAGGCTGATTTTGCTGCGGTTCGAGCCTCTTCACTGAGCCTCGCTTCCTCTGTATGTGCTGTCTGCAGAGCCGGCAGATTCCCATCTGCCCCCGCCAGCGTGGAGCGCTCCAGCATCATATATTCTGTTGCAGCTTCAGCCTGTCGGCCTTCGGCGGCTAATGCCTGCGCCAGTCCCAACTGCGCGAGCATGTGGTCCACGTTCAGCGGATCGTTGAATGGGTGTGCGAGCAGCTTCCGATACTCCATTTCAGCCAGTTCCGGCTGTTTTTCGGCCAGGTAAGCCTGAGCCCGCAACAATAGGATGTCCAAGCTGCGCATCTCAAAGCCAACAGACTTGCGCAATGCATCTACGGCCGCATCCGGTTTGTTCTCAGCCAGTGCGATGGCCGCACCAATTTCAGGCGCCCACACCTGCTGCCAGAGTGTACCGGAAGGATGCCTGGAGAGACCCTCCTGCATGGCCGTGGTTGCCTTTTCCAATTCGCCGATCTCAGCCAGTGTCAGGGCCAGGGGGGCATTGCCCACCATCTCGGGCAGGCCCTTGATGGTAGCCGAAGCCTTTGCCGTCAGACCCAATCGGGCTTCTATTGCCGCCAGCTCTGCGGTCTGACGATCGGCTCTCCCCACCATTCCCATGGCTCGCCACAGCTCGATGGCTGCTGCCGCGTCGGCTTCGGCATCCTGCACTTTGCCTTCGGCAAACTCGCGTCGAGCATCCAGCATGTGCATTTCCGCTGCTGCTGGTTTGCCATCGGCCCACTTTCGCTCCGCCTGCAGGGAGGCATCATCCCGGCGCGCTACGGCAATGCAATACGCAACCTGATGCAGCCTGTCGCTTTCCAGGCCATGCGTTACTGCCAGACGGATCGTTCCCGCAGCTTCCTCCACGCGTCCGGCTTCCAGTTGCGCTTCGGCAAGGAGGGTGTAGGTATCCACGCTTTCATCGTCCAGTTCCAGAGCCTTCCAGGCCGGTTCCAGCGCTGCCTCCGGTTCGCCCAGCTGCAGTTCGATCCGGGCCTGTGCCTGCTGTGGTCTGGCATCCAAAGGATAGGTGGCCCCCCAGACTTTGGCGTCTTCCAAAGCAGCATTCAAATCCTCGCTCACCCGCTCGTCAAAGGCAGTTTTGACGGTAAACACCTGATTGGCCGGCAGATCATTCCGCGCATCGTAGGCATGGCGCAGACTGGCAGCGGCCAGCTCCGGTTGGCCTGCCGAGTCATAAAGGCGACTCAGGGCAACCTGCGCCAGTACAAGATCCCCGTCTGCTGCTTTCTGCATACTTACGATTGCCGCGTTCGTCTGTCCGGCAACAGCCAGTCGTTCCGCTGCGGCATAATTGCCCAGTGCAGCGGCAGTGTCTCGGGCAGAGCTCAGCACCTTGCTGGTTCGTTTCACGGAGATGCGCTTCTCGCCAAGTTGCAGGCGCAGATCGTCCGTCACCGGTCGCAGAATGGTGATGACTCCGGCAGCATCCTCGGCAATTCCTTCGCTGTGTGCGCGTTTCTGGTTTGTCCCGCAGTCCCTGGCCTCCAGAGTGACCACCAGATGCGTCCCCACCCGTCGCAGTTCGCCTGCCAGGTACACATCGGCGCCACGTCGCTGGCAGGCTCGCCGGGCAGCCGCAGTATCCACTGTCGGCAATTGGGATGTTGTCTTGTCTTTCTGCAGTGCCGCACGCACCTGCTCGGGAGTCTCCAGCTCCAGGAAGGGCGACTGTTCGAGTTCGAGCCGTACCGCCGTGTCCAGCGTCTGCCCCAGTAGTCCACTTCGATCCTGCAAATGGCTGAGTACGGCCTTCATCCCGTTGGGTCTAGGCCGATGCGTCCACTGCCAAGCCCCCCATACTCCCAGGATCAAGATCGCGGAGGCTGCCAGAACGAGGCCCATGCGCTGCAGTCGTGCTCGTTCCTGAGCGGTCAGCTTCCGTCGCCCTTCCACAACCTCGGCCTCTTCCTCGCCTGTCAGGTATGGCGCATATCCGGGAGCGACCACTTCCTCAGGAATCGGAGCGCTGTCGGCCCAGATTTCCGGCTCAAAGATTACTTCGGCCTCCAGAAGCGCGCCTCCGGCTTCGGTTCGCTTCAGGGGAGCCTTTCCGCCTGCGGCTTGAGAGACAATATGTTGCAGCCGCTCCAGATGCTTCTCCAGCGGGATAGTTCCATCCTCTTTTGTGGGCAGGATGCCAGCCTTCAGCTCGGCCTCGGGAATCTCGCGGTGTGGATTGCGGACTAAATATTCCAGCAGGTCAAACTCCGCCGCCTCCATATCCAGCTCTTCCCCGTGTAGCAGGCAGAGCCGTCGCCGGGGATCCACTTCCAAGCCCTCCAGCCGATATCGTCCCTGTCTCCGTGCTGCCATCCTTTTGGCTCCCATCTGCCGATTAGAGGGTGTCTCTCGCTCCGTACATCAGCATACTGGACACTTCCGCTTCTCCGTGCCCCAACTCTTCCCGATTTCTCCTCTCCCGCCTGTCGGAACGCCAGTTTTTTCCATACCAGCAGGTAACACGCGGCATTGCCCTTGAATTTCGGCGGGAAGTACAATCAGGGCAATTGCAAACAGCCCGGATGAATGCCCCCCGGCCTGTTGCATATGGCGGTCGTACACGCCCCGGATACCTGCTCTTCCATGCCCCGTCGGCCTTCCCGTCTCGAGCGCTCCGGCTCCCTTCGAGACCCCGACCTGAGCCTGGATAGACAATTTTCAGTTCACGTGAGGGAATCATGAAGAACAAGGCTCGCTACCCTGGAATCCGCATCACTGCCAATGGCAATCAGCTTATCGCCTACCACACGGAGGCGCGCATTGCCGATGCCGGTGTGTTCTACCCCATTACGCCTTCAACCGAAGGCGGCGAGCTCTTCCAGCAATCCTTTGCCGAGGGAAATCTCACAGTCTTCGGGCACAGCACCATTGCCATTGAAACCGAAGGTGAGCATGCCGCCCAGGGTGGCGCCATTGCCCACTCAGTCTGCGGCAAGCGAGTCGTCAACTTCACCTCCGGTCAGGGCATTGTCTACGGCGTCGAGCAGTACTATCACGCCCCCGGCAAGCTTTCGACCATGATTCTGGAGGTGGGAGCTCGCGCTCTGACCAAGCATGCGCTCAACGTCCACTGCGGTCATGACGATATCTATGGTGCACTCGACACGGGCTGGATCATGCTCTTCGGCAAGGATGCCCAGCAGACCGCCGATCAGTCCCTAATTCTCCGTCGCGTCACGGAACTCAGCCTCACGCCGGGCATGAACATTCAGGACGGCTTCCTTACATCTCATCTTGAGCGGACTTTTTACAAGCACGAGTCGGAACTGATTCGAGAGTTCCTCGGCGCTCCCGATGACATCATCGACACTCCAACCGAGGCCCAGCGCGTACTCTTCGGACCCACGCGCCGTCGTGTTCCGGCCATGATTGACCTGTCCAATCCGCTGCTGCTCGGCCCGGTACAGAATCAGGAACATTACATGCAGGGCGTCGTGGCCCGGCGGAATAATTTTGTGGAGCCGATCCTCGAGATGCTCGAGGCTGCTTACAAGGAGTTTGGAGAACTCACCGGTCGCCATTACGGACTGCTTTCCGAATACAAAACGGAAGATGCCGATACCGTCTTTATTTCTCTTGGCTCGGCTGCGGAGAACATTGAGGCCGCAGTGGATTACCTGCGCCAGACCCGCGGAGTCAAGGTCGGTTCCATCCATGTGAATGTCATTCGTCCCTTCCCGGAGGCCGCCATCGTCAAGGCGCTCAAGGGCAGAAAGAACGTCATTATCCTCGAGCGTACCGACGAAGCAATGGCCGGGGACAACCCGCTCGGCCGCGATATTCGAACCGCACTCAGCAAGGCCCACGTTCCTGCCTCGGAAATGCCGCGGATCGTCAATGGCACCTATGGCCTTGGCTCGCGTGACTTCCGCCCGGAACACATCCTCGGCGCCTACGAGTATGCGCAGGGAGAGATTGCACGTAAGGACGGGAAAACGCTGGCAGACGATGCCAGCTTCATCGTTCTCGGCATTGACCATCCCTACTCGGTGATCTCCACCCAGACGCCATCGCTGCTGCCCGATGGGGCAGTGGCCGTCCGCTTCCATTCCATCGGCGGCTGGGGTGCCATCACCACAGGCAAGAACCTCGGCGCCATCATTGGCGATCTCAACGATCTTCTTTTCGAGCGCGATGGCCTCGTTGATGAGTTTGGCAGCCCCAAGGAGATCATCCACGTCAGCGCCAACCCCAAGTACGGTTCGGAGAAGAAGGGTGCCCCGACCAGCTACTTCATGGTCGCTGCCAAGGATCGTATTCGCGTGAACTGCGATTTGCGCCATGTCAACGTCGTCCTCTGCTGCGACCCCAAGGCATTCACGCACTGCAATCCGCTGGACGGCATGGCGGAGGGCGGCTCGCTGGTCTGGGAGTCGGAAGAGACCGGGGAGCAGGCCTGGGAGCGGCTGCCCATATGGGCGCGTCAGCAGATCATTGACAAGAAGATCCGCGTCTTTACCCTGCCCGGCTTCAAGATTGCCCGGGAGGCAACCGACCGGCCTGATCTCCAGCTCCGCATGCAGGGCAACGCCTTCCTGGGCGCGTTTTTCGCCGTCTCGCCGCTGCTCGACGAGTTCAAGATTACGCAGGAGAAGTATCGCGAAGTCGTTCACAAGCAGTATGTGAAGAAGTTTGGTAAGTTTGGCGATGCCGTCGTGCAGTCGAACATGCAGGTCATGACCAAGGGCTTCGAGCTGGTCACCGAGATCAACATCGGCGAGGTTTCCGCTCCAGATCGGTCCAGCCTGCGTGGGCCGGCACTATTGCCCGTGCTGGTGGAAGCCGAAGCTGGCAGCTGCTCGACGGGCGGATGCCGCTCCCATGCCCTGCCGGAAGGCCAGGCGGAGCGCGCACCGATTCATCGTGTTGCTACCTTTGATGCCGAATTTCGCTCGCACTATGGCTATGACCAGCCGGCGACTCCGCTTGCTTCGGTGGCAATGATTGCCGCAGCTACCGGAGACACGGCCTCCAAGTATGTAGCGCGTCGCGAAACCCCGCTCTACATCCCGGAAAACTGCACTCAGTGCATGGAATGTATTGCAGCCTGCCCGGATACGGCGCTGCCTAATACTTCCCAGGAGCTTTCCACGCTGCTGCGGACGGCCATCTCGCGCTACGTGACCAGCATGGATGACCGCGCCAAGATGCTGTCGCTGATTCCGCAGATTGATTCCCGGGCGCGTGTGCAGATGACCGAGGCTGTGGCCAAAAAGCTCACCACGCCGCTACCTGAGATTCTCATTCGCGTAGCTGATGAGGTAGCCGGGGAGCTGGGTGGCCTCAGCGAGAAGGCACGCACGGAGTTTGCCGCCATCATCGCCAAGGTCCCGCTTGCCTATCAGAAGGTCAATGCCATCTTCTCTTCGCCGGAGCGCAAGTCCCCCGGCTCCGGTGGCATCTTCTCCATCTTTGTTTCTGATCTCTGCAAGGGCTGCGGCGCCTGCGTCACCGCTTGCGGAGACCATGAAGCACTCAAAATGGTGCCGGAGACTGAGGATGTCAATGCGGAGCACGAGACCGGTACAGCATTCCTCAACCTGCTGCCGGACACCCCGCAGAAGTTCCTGGGACTGTTCAATGCCGAACATCCGGCGGACTCCAAGACGGCGACGCTGCGCAATCTCCTGATGGTTCGTAGCAACTACGATGCTCTGGTCTCTGGCGACGGCGCATGTGCCGGCTGCGGAGAGAAGTCCGTATTGCGAGCCATTGCGGCTGTGACTGAGGCCTATATGCGCCCCGTCTTTCACCGCAAGAGCGACCGTCTGATTGCCAAGGCCGGGGAATTGGAAAAGAATGGTCCGGCCAGGCTGGCTGCACTGGCCCAGCGCGATCCAGCCGCCTATGCCCTGCTCAAGCAGGCTGTGGCACATCTGATACTCGGGCTCGGTGGCGAGAACGATAAGGACACCAGGGCCAGAATTGCTGCGCACGAGGCAGCCAACGGCCCCATCACGGATCTGCAGATGGTGGAGGCACTGGCTTCGGTGCTGCTGACCGATTCCTTCAACCACAAAAACCTGCAGGCCGTCGATGGACGACTGGCCAACGGCATGAGCGTGATGGCTATGGCCGCCCATACCGGCTGCAATACTGTCTATGGATCCACGGCGCCCAATAATCCCCACCCCTATCCATGGATGAACTCGCTGTTCCAGGATGGCGTCACCGTGGGCTGGCTGATGGGCGAAAGCTTCATCGTGGATCATGCCCGTCGCTCGGTTCTGCCGGAGCGGCTGACCGACATCCTGCTCACCCGCGAGGAGAATGCTATCTCTGCCCGGGAGTACTACGAGCTGACGCACTTTACCGATGCGACGATGACTGATCAGGAGATCGTCGAACTGCCCAAGGTCTGGGTGGTTGGTGGAGACGGCGGTATCGGCGACATTGGCTACCAGAACACCTCGAAGGTGATCCTGCAGAACCGGCCCAACGTCAAAATCCTGATGCTCGATACGCAGGTTTACTCCAATACCGGCGGTCAGAATTCAGATTCCACTCCGATGCTGGGCGGCAATGACATGAACGTCTTCGGTGCAGCCACCCAGGGCAAGAACACTGAAAAGAAGACCGTGGCGGAAACCTTCATTGCCGGACACGGCTCTCCGTTTGTGGCACAGGTTTCCATGGCCAATGCACCCAAGCTGTACCGCGCCATCCTCGACGGACTGGAGTATCGCGGTACGATGTTCCTGCAGGCATTCACCACCTGCCAGCCGGAGCATGGCGTGGCCGATGATATGGCCCTCACCCAGGCGCAGCGCGCCCGCGACTCCCGCGGCGTGCCGGAGTTTGTCTTCAATCCGCGGCTGGGCGAAACCTATCAGGAGGCCCTCGACGTCAAGGGCAATCCTGCTCCCGACATGGATTGGTATTCGGCCAAGGACAAGTTGAGCGGGGAAACCAATCGCTATACTGTAGCCCACTGGGCCGCAACTGAGGCCCGCTTCCGCAATCACCTGAAGAAGGTGAAGAAGGACGCAATCGCGAAGCTGATTCCGCTGGAAAACATGCTGGTGAGGATTACGCAGCAGGATGCGGTGTGGCGGCGCTATCTTGATCCCGCGCACCGCTCCTATATCCCGGACTTCGGTGTTTACATCAAGCTGCCGGGTGAAGCGGGAGCAGAGCCGGAGTATCGCGCCATCAGCCGTCAGCTTGTGCTCTTCTGCGTGGAGCGGCGCAAGGCCTGGCGCATGCTCCAGTCCAAGGCGGGAATTGCAAACAAGGAATATCTTGCCCAGAAGGCTTTGTTGGCGGATCTGGATGCCGGCAAAATCCCGACAGACGAATTCCTGGCGCATGCGCACGAGATGCTCGAAGAGCGGTTGGGAGCAGCCAATCCCGCCCGCGTCTGAGGCTCAACCGGAAGCACGCACAAACGCCTGCGCAACTGCGCAGGCGTTTGTGCGTTTGCCAGAGAGAAAATCTCTTCCATTTTTTGAGCTTCCGGGTATCCTTGGGGCACGGCTCCATGGACGGAGTCCATCCACGCGAGGTGCCCATGCTTTCCCGATTCCTCCGCTTATCCGCTCTTCCATCCAACTCGGATCTAGGCCTGCTTCTGCTGCGAATCACGGCGATTCTGCCGCTGTTTCTCAAACACGGTATTGAAAAGCTCTTTACCTTTTCGCAGATGGCAGCCCATTTTCCTGATCCGCTGCACATCGGTCCCATTCCCAGCCTGCTCTTTG
>JAKBAG010000018.1 GCA_021809235.1 Acidobacteriota bacterium | reverse complement strand
CCCGACGCAACCTTGTGCTGGATGTGGACCCGCAACGGCTGATGTAGTTCGATCTGCTGCCTGCCATCTCGGGTTCGCACCCCGTCCACAGGGTAGGGAACTCGAGCGGGAGCACATTCTTCCGCTGCGAAGATTTGCTTATGAGGGTTCTGTCCCGTTCAGGCCAGCACTCAGGCCGACACTCAGGCAAGTGCCGACTGCATCTCGGCCAGAATCTCTGCCGCGGCCTTTGCCGGATCGGCAGCCTGCACAATGGGCCGGCCCACCACCAGGTAGCTGGCGCCGGCTCGCAGAGCATCGGACGGGGTGGCTACGCGCTTCTGGTCGCCCAGTGCTGCGCCCGCCGGTCGAATGCCAGGGATCACCAGCGTCGTCGCCGGCCCGCCCATTGCACGGAGACGCGCTGTCTCCTCGGGCGAACAGACAAATCCGTGGATTCCGGCATCCATGCCCATCCGTGCCAGCAGCTCTACCTGCGCTGCCGGCTCCCGATCGATGCCGGTCGCCTGCAGTTGTTCAGAGTGCATGCTGGTGAGCACCGTTACCGCCAGCAGTTGCGGAGGACGCTGCTCCGCGGCTGCCGCCTCCAGCGCTGCGCGTAGCATCACCGGCCCGCCAGCGGCATGCACCGTGAGCAGGCTTGCGCCCAGCGCAGAGGCCGAGCGCACCGCGTTGGCTACAGTATTGGGAATATCATGCAGCTTCAGATCGAGAAAGACCGACCAGCCCGATCCTGCCAGCTCCTGCACCATGGCAGGCCCGCAGGCCACAAATAGCTCCAGCCCCACTTTGACCCATCGGCACTGGCCCTCCAGGCGCGGAAGAAACTGCCGTACCCGGGCTGCATCCGGAAGATCCAGAGCCACAATGAGTCGATCACGAGCGGAGAAAGTGGGTTGAGGGGCAGGAGTCTCGAAGCGGGCGTCCATGTCTTCAGTGTAGCGGCCGACACTGCATCCAGGCTGCACCATCGAGGGGCTTTCGCATATTCCCACGTCGGGAATATGGGTTGGCAGGTAGCCGATCGCTTCCGGCAAGCACCGGTCAGCGGACGCCTGTTGACTGCGTTTCGGTATGAACCCCGGGCCAGTCCACCTGGGCCAGCTCCGTGCCCTGCACACGTTCCAGCCGGACATGGGCCAGTCCATCCCTGCGGAAACCCAGCGCATGCGCTGCTGCATAGGAAAGATCGACAATGCGCCCCGGCGCAATCGGACCACGATCGTTGACGCGGACCATGATCGACCGGTGGTTGTCCAGATTCGTTACCTTTACCAGCGAGCCAATCGGCAAAGTCGGGTGCGCGCAGGTCAGCAGTGTCCGGTCAAATGGCTCACCGCTGGCCGTGGGTTGCCCCTGAAAGCGCCGTCCGTACCAGGAAGCCCGACCAATCTGTGTCCAGGGATGAGACGGCTCAGCTTTTCTTGCCTTCTGCCGATGCGCTCCGGAGGCCGTCGGGCCTGAAGACCCGGCAACGGCAACCAGCAGCACCAGCACGGAAGTCGTCCATCCCAGGCTGCGAACGGACTGTTTTGCGGAAATTCTTAACATTCTTTAAGTATGGGAACATATCAGAACCAATCATGCAACCCTTCACCGGATAACCATTCGATGTTTTCTGGCCTAAATCTCTGAAAAATCAGAGTTCAATATTTTTTGGGGCATCCGGATTCGCTGTTTGAAAACAGAACATATTCGGAATTCGTTTTCATGCTATCTTGTGACCGAAGGAATGAGTTAGATTCTTATCATCATGACAAAGTTATAAAGATACGAAATATGCATCGCTCTCTGTGCTGAAATTGGGCATTATTCGCAATAAATATGGCCTTCCGGCTAAAAAATCCGAATCATGAGTAAGGCAAAGCGATATCTGAAAAAACCTTTCAGGAATATACGGAATGTAGCGTGCATTCGATGCGTACTCTCCAGGGAAGAATCGCGAAAGTCCCTGTCAATACTGGAGAAAACCGAATCAATATCCCGAAGATATCCGGCTGGTTTTCATAAGATCCGAACTGAGTAGAGGCGAGACATACATTTGCCCGGACAGAAGTGTGTCCGTCGTGACTCGCTGCGCGCCAGCACTACAGGCGCCGCTCAACGTGACGCTGGGCGTTTGCGCGTCGTCGGCTCCACATCCTCGCGCGTTGGCAGGAATCGGCGCAGGTAGCTCAGCGGGTCCTTGCAGACGACCATCCTCTGCAGGTGATACTCCCATGCGTCGGTCTTGGTGGTCCGTCGGGTGAATGGCCGTCGCGTCACGGTAATGAACTCGCCATTGCGGTTGCGCTGCTGGTAGGTGGCTGACGGCACCAGAAACTGCATTTGCTCGCCCGGTTTCCATATGGCCATGGCAAATTCATGGGAAAACAACAGGGCGTAGTACCGCCCCTGCTGCGTCAGCATGCGGATGGCGTCGGCTAATCCCGGCCACTCCGCCTGAATATTGGCCTGAAACCAGCCCTGGAAATCGAAGCCGTTGCTTTGCGCCAGCTTCAGGCTCAGCACAAGGATTTCAATCCGTTTCATGATTTTCCCGAGCGCCAACACACCGCGCGCACAGCGATCATAGCAGTTGCCTGGTTGCCGTCAGGCCGGATTGGCTTCCCTGTGCAGGCAGGATTTCCCGTTCTTCTGGCGCTTCCGGAATCGCGCAGAGATTTTCCCGCGAAATCGTTAAGATGGAGGCAAGATGCCGAGCCTGTCCCCACGCCACCGTTTCCATCCAATGTTTGTCTGCATGCTGCTGCTCGCTTTCGCGCTGCTTTTCCAGTCCGCGCACGCATTCCAGAACACAGCTCCCCGGCCCATCCACACCAACGCTCTGCATCGCAACCCGGAGGTTGTCGCCGCCTTCCAGCACTTCTATAACCTGGACTATCCCATCTGCATCTCCATGCTCGAGCACGTGCAGGCCACCCACCCCGGTAATCCAGAGGCCTCCGCCCTGCTGCTTGAAGCGGTTGTATTTCAGGAACTCTATCGCCAGGACCTGCTGGACACCACCTTTTACGCCACGGATGGCTTCCTGACCGGCAAGCATCCCACGCCGGAGAACCTCGGCGTCCGAAATCGCATTTTTGCGCTGGAGGACCAGGTCGAGCGCGAAGCCAACTTCCTGCTCGCGCGAAACTCTGCCAACGTGGATGCTCTCTATGCCCGGGGCTGGGCCCGCAGCCTGCGCTCCAGTTACATTGCCATGGTCGAGCGATCCTTCGGCACCGCGTTTCATCTGGCACTGCAGGCGCATGGGGATGAGGCGCGCGTTCTCCAATTGGATCCCAACTACGTGGATGCTGAACTGGTCGTCGGCACCTACCAGTACGTCATCGGTGCACTGCCCTTCGCCTTCAAGCTCATCTTCGGCTTTGCCGGTATCACCGGCTCCAAATCCCGCGGAATGCAACTGCTGCAGGACGACGCCGCCCGAGGCCCCATGACTCATGTAGAGGCCGCTACGGTCATCGCGCTCTTCCTGCGCCGTGAGGCGAAATACGCCCAGGCCATCTCCGTCGTTCAGTCGCTGGAATCGCAATATCCTCACGACTTCCTCTTTGCCCTGGAAGAGGCCAATCTGCGCAAAGATGCCGGTCAGGGTATGGTCGCCGTCCAGGCCTATCGCAAGCTGATCGACGATGCCAACACCAAAGGCTACTTCCCGTTGGCTCATGAGGAGCTTGCGTACTTCGGCCTGGGCGAGGCACTGAAGGGCCAGCGACACTATCAGGAGGCCGCCGAGGCCTACGAGCACGGAGCATGGCTGCCGGCCACCGGTGCGGAACTGCGCCGCCGCTCCCTGGTTGCCGGTGGCAAGGCGCGGGATCTAGCCGGGCAGCGTGCGCAGGCCATCCAGGACTATCAATCTGCCGTGAACATGGGAGCTGACACCACGCAGGGGCAGATTGCCCGCAGGCTACTGCGGTCGCCCTATCACGAGTAGCGGTCAGATTTTGCGATTGCATCCCCGGCACGGCTGGAACTTGCATCTTGCACACGCCGAACAACCGCCAGAAGCTTGTGGAACTTCCACCATGGCCGATGCGTATCCCTGAGCGTATGGCATCCCGAGCTAAGCGGATGCCAACGCGCAAAAGGGAGGATTTACCATGAACCAGTTTTGCAGTACCTGTGGGAAGCCCCTGTTGCCGGATGCCCGCTTCTGCCCAGCCTGTGGCGCACCGGTTGTTCCCTCGGTCGCAACGGCCAACCGTACGCTCTTCCGCCCGCTTTATGATCGCCGCATTGGCGGAGTCTGTGCCGCGCTGAGCCGCGCCTGGGGCTGGGATGTCGGGCTGCTGCGCATCCTCGCCGTCCTCAGCGCCATCTTCCTTTTCCCGCTTGCAGAGATCTTCTACATTGCCTGCTGGATCGGAATTCCGGAGGAGGTTGTGCCGCCACCGGTCTATTAGTGTCTGGCTGCCAGAGCCATTCCCTGAGCATCGCGCCAGCCTGCCGCCCACGCAGGCTGCACTCTGCTGCCAACACATTTCTCTGCTATCGTCAGTAGAAGCAAAAGGGTTTCCCCTTCGATACAATCTCGATACAGCTTCCTTCCATACACCCTGAAGCGGGTACCAGCCTGCCGTTGCATCCGCAGGCCGCCGGTTACCCATCAGGAGAACAGGCAGAGACGTGGCATCCCCGCAGGCGATCACCGTTCGACCCTTCCACTACTCGTCCACCGGCAAGCCTACCCTTTTCTGTGGCCAGCGCTCCCTGGAGTCGCTTGCCCGTGAGCATGGCACGCCGCTCTATGTCTATAGTGCCGACCAGATCCGCCAGCGCTTCCACCTCTTCCAGCAGTCCGCCACCACTTCGCGCCAGACCCTGATCTGTTACGCCGTCAAGGCCAACTCGGCGCTCGCCATTCTGCAACTGCTTGCTGCCGAGGGTGCAGGGTTCGATATTGTCTCCGGCGGAGAGCTGGAGCGCGTGCGCCGTGCGGCTCCCGAGGCTCTGGGCCGCGTGGTCTTTTCCGGGGCCGGTAAGACTACTGAAGAGATCGATTTGGGAATTCAGGCAGAAATCCTTGCGTTCCACGTGGAAAGCGAGGACGAACTCTCTCTGCTCGCAGCCCGTGCCGCGCGTTTGCGCCGCCCGGCGCGCTTTTCCCTGCGCGTCAATCCGGATGTCTTTGCCCAGACCCATCCCTACATCTCTACCGGTCTCAGCGAACATAAGTTCGGCATTCCCATTGCCCAGGCCCGACGCATCTATCGTGCCGCCCAGGCTCACCGCTGGCTCCAGCCGCACGGAGTCAGCGTTCACATCGGCTCCCAGATTTGCTCCGCCGAGCCCTTCGGCGCAGCCATTCAGCGCGTGGCCCGGCTTGTACGCCAGCTTGCCGCCGATGGCATTGTCCTGCAGTCTGTGGATGCCGGAGGTGGCCTCGGCATTGACTACGAATCCCCTCGTGCTTTTGATCCCGCAGCCACGGTCAGCGCCTATCGACAGGCCATTGAGCAGGGGCTTGGCAATCTGCCCGTCTCGCTGGTCCTGGAGCCGGGGCGTTTCCTTGTGGCACAGGCCGGTGCCTTGCTTACCCGCGTCCTCTATGTCAAAAAGAACGTCCGCCGCACCTTCGTCATCACAGATGCAGGCATGAACGATCTCATCCGCCCGGCGCTGTATGAGGCCTACCACGAGATACTTCCCGTTGCGCCGCGCACTGGTCGCACACTGCCCGTCGATGTCGTAGGCCCTGTCTGCGAGTCCGGGGATTTCTTTGCCCGTAACCGCCGCATGCCGCCCGTGCTTCCTGGCGATCTGGTCGCCGTTCTCGACTCCGGAGCCTACGGTATGGCCCAGAGTTCCAACTACAACACTCGTCCTCGCCCTGCAGAAGTGCTGGTCCAGGGCAGGGAAGCGCGCCTGATTCGCCGCCGCGAATCGATTGCCGATCTTTTTGCACCGGAGCTTCTTCCCTGATCCCCGGAACGCTCATAATTGTTACTGGAAATCTATTGGAATCAATCTGATAAGCTGAAATTTCCAGGATCGAGGGACAGGCCCGTCGGGCTTGCATTTTTCTATGAAAATTGGTACTGTAAAGGAGTGGTTTGTATGAGGGGTTGTAGAAAAAGCCAGCCTTCCCCGGGCTCACCCGCTCTCAGGCACTGCCTTCAAGTCACGCGAGCATCGTACGCACATACCTTGGAAAGAGGACATCGGATTCATGGCAAAACGTCGCGGTAATCCCAACTGGGGCAAACCCGAGCCAATCGGCCCTGTGGTTCCAACGGTCACGTCTTTTGAGCAGATCGTCAAGGAGTTCAAGCTGACTCCCGATCAGTACATCCGCTCCACCCGTCTGCGGGAGTGGGCGCGTCGTAACCGCAATTCCAAGTACATTCCCGAAGCGCTGCTTGAGGCCTGGGGCTTCGAGATCGAATCCACTCTCTAACGTTGTATCTATATACCGCAACAGACTCATCGGGAAAAGCGCCAGGCATTTTGCCTGGCGCTTTTCTCTTGCACCATCTGTCGGCGACAATAGGCTCTGGAGTTGCCCAGGGATGACCACTGAATCCGGAATTGCTGCAGTTGCCGCCGTGCCCTCGCCGTTTGTCGATGTTCCAGCCGCCATCGAGGAGATTCGCGCCGGGCGCATGGTCGTCGTGGTTGATGACGAGGATCGCGAAAACGAAGGGGATCTTACGCTGGCTGCCCAGTTCGTCACTCCGGAGGCCATCAACTTCATGGCCCGCTTCGGTCGCGGACTCATCTGCCTCACGCTCACCGAGGAGCGAGCCGACCACCTGCACCTGCCGCCCATGACCCAGCGCAACTCCTCGCGCTTCGGCACGGCATTCACGGAGTCCATTGAGGCGCGGGAGGGCGTATCCACCGGCATCTCCGCGCACGATCGCGCCCACACCATCCGCACCGCCATTGCCCCGGAGTCCACGGCTGCCGATCTGGCCCGTCCCGGCCATGTCTTTCCGCTGCGTGCCCGGCAGGGAGGCGTGCTGGTGCGTGCCGGCCAGACGGAGGCCTCGGTCGATCTGGCGCGCATGGCCGGGCTGGAGCCGGCCGGCGTCATCTGCGAGATCATGAACGAGGACGGCACCATGGCCCGCGTGCCGGATCTTGTCCGCTTCTGTGCCGAGCACCAGCTCAAGATGCTCACCGTCGCCGAGCTCATCCGCTACCGGCTGCGCCACGAGCGTTATATCCGTCGCGTGGGTCAAAGCTCGCTGACCAACCGCTTCGGAACCTTCCGCCTGATCGCCTACGAGAGCGAGATCAACGGCGGCGAAAGCCATCTGGCGCTGGTCTACGGCAATCCCGACGAGACTGCCGCTCAGGACGCAGACCATCGCCCAGTGCTGGTCCGCGTCCACACCCACTGCACCGCCGGCGATGTCTTCGCCGCGCAGTGCAACTGCCGCGCTCTGCTCGATGCCTCCATGCAGCGCATTGCCGAGGAGGGTTGCGGCGCCATCGTCTATCTTCACAACACCAGCCGCGGCTTTGACTGGGATGGCGGGCAGATGCTGCTGCATCCGGATCAACGCGCCCGTGAGGCCAACGAGGATCGTCATCGCCGCATCGTGCGCGCCGTCGGCCTTGGTGGCCAGATTCTGACCGATCTTGGCATCCAGCGCATCCGGCTGCTCTCGAACACCCCGATGCACGTCCCGGCTCTGCATGGCTTTGGTCTGGAGATTGTCGAACAGGTGCCGATTCCGCTCAGCGATTCCGCCCGGAGCTGAGCCTGCGGCGGCCCGTCACAGCCGCTTCAGAAATGCCTGTGCCTCGGCCAGCTGCGGAAAGAGTTTCTCCTCGGCGCGAAAGGCCGGTCCGTGAACGCAGCGCCGCGTTCCACGCACCGTCACCGGATGCTTCAGGTGCAGCATCTCGTGGTAGAGCAGATACTCGATCGCGTAGCGCGGGCTGGAGGGCCGGTCAAAGACCTTGCTGACCACAATCGTGTTGTGCGCCGCGTCGTAGTGTCCCAGCTGGCGGCGGGCGTAGTGCTCGCTCCAGGTCAGGCTTGGGCGTCCCAGCAGGTTGTGGAAGAATCGCTCGTTCAGGGAGTCAAAGACCTCTTCCAGGTGGTAGTAGCGACCCTCCGGACCCGGCAGGCGCTTGGCTCCGCGCGTCGAGCGGATCTGCTCGGTCTGCCGCGCCACGGCCTCGCTGTACTGGAATCGCTTGTAGCGCTGGTTGTGCGCCTTGTCGATTGGTTTGCGATAGAGCTTGGCCAGCAGGATGTGGGCAATGGCGCGCAGCACCGTCTCCGGCGCGCCTTCCAGCAGGTCAGAGAGGCTGGCCATCAGCCGGTTTTCCCGCAGCCGGATCGTTGTGTTCAGCGAGACAAAGCGGCGAAACCTGACCTCAATCTCCGGCATCGGCGCCCGCGGACGCAGTTGCCGATACTCCTCGGCAAAGATGCGATGCGCATCCTCGTGGGCCACGCGACTGGCTTTGCCGGCCCCGACAGTGCGGCCGCGCCGCGCGGTGGGCGCTGGCTTGTGGCCGTCTTCGTGCTGCAGGGGGCGCTGTGCCGGGCGTTGCATCGGACGCGGCGGCAGATCGTCAAACAGCAGCTCAGGAAAGATTCGCATGGGCCTCTTCTCCTGCCTGCAACTGTTGCTTCCATTCCAGAATCCGTGCCCGACCAGCCGCTGCCTCGGCCTGCGGAATCTGCCCATCCTGCTGCAGCGCAATCGACAGGCAGGTGTGGGCCAGCGGATCGCTCGGCGACAGCACCGTCAGGGCCAGGGCAGCGGTCACGGCCTCAGCCGGACGCCCGGCATCGCAGAGCGCCCGTACCAGCCCGTGATAGGCCTCCAGATTGTCCGGGTCCGCCTGCACGGCCGCGCGAAAGGACTCCACCGCAGCCGCCGTCTCGCCGGCGGCCAACTGCTCCATCGCCCGGTCGGTCCAGTCCTGGGAGTTCTGCATACGCGATGGCTGCGCGCCGGATCCAGCTGCCTCCCACTCCTGCCTGTTTTGCTGCATCTCAGGGTGATCGCTCGTCACAGCTAAATTGTACGCCCGGCCAGCCTGCTATTCGTCCGTGATGCGGTGCCAGTCGGCGCGTGTGGCATCTCCATCCGGCATGGCCAGATTCACCTTCGTCTGCGGCACAATCACCAGATCCACGCGACGGTTCTGCGCCCGGCCTGCGGCGGTATCGTTGCTGGCCACCGGATGATACTGCGCATAGCCGGCGGTTGAGATGCGGCTGGGCATAATCGCACCGGTGGCCAGAAAAATCCGTGCCAGCCGCGTGGCCCGCGCCGAGGAAAGCTCCCAGTTGGAATCAAACTCGGCCGTATGGATCGGAAGATTGTCCGTGTGTCCTTCAATGCGCAGGTCATAGCGCGTCCGCCCCAGCGACTGCGCAATCTGCTGCAACACCGGCAGGGTCTGCGGCTCCGGCGTGGCCGAGCCGGAGTGGAAAAATCCAGCCTCGCGCAGGCTGATCACCAGTCCATCCTTGCCCATCTGCACAGAGACGGTATGCTGGGCAATCTGATCGGCCAGCAGCTGCTGCATGTGCTGCTGCACCTGCTCCAGATTCTGCTTCACCTGCGCCGGTGCCAGCACATCCTCGCCCATGATGATCGTCATCGGAGAGATGGGCTGATCCTTACTGTAGACCGACATGTTTTTCAGGTTGCTGGGAATCCGTCCCGCCTCGGGAAAAATACCCAGCGCATGGAAGGCCGAATCAATGGCCTGCGCCACCTGGGCCTGCTTCTGCTGGTCGGCCTTCGACGAGGCATAGAGCACCACAAAAAACGCAAACAGCAGCGTGATGAAATCGGCATACGATACCAGCCAGCGCTCGCGATTCGAGCTGTGTCCTGTCTCCGGTCGCTTCATGCCGCCTGCTCCCGCATGCTGTCGCGGTTCGCTTCCAGATAGCCGCTCAGCTTTACCTCCAGCATGCGCGGGTTCATTCCTTCCAGAATCGAGATCACGCTTTCCAGCATCATCTCCCGCCGCAGATGCTCCTCGCGAATACGCAGCCGCAGCTTGCCCGCCGCCGGCAGAAAGAAGAGATTCGCCGCGCCCACCCCATAGATCGTCGCCACAAAGGCCACGGCAATTCCTTTGCCCACGGCCTGAATATTGTCCAGATGCTGCATCACCTGAATCAGTCCCAGCACCGCGCCCAGAATCCCGATCGTCGGCGAAAATCCACCGGCAGACTCAAAGACCGCCGGCTGCCGCTCCTCGCCCTCGCTGCGGGAGTCCATGCTCACCGACATGATCCGCCGCAGCTCCGTCGGCTCGGTCCCATCCACGGCCAGCGTCAGCGCCTGGCGCAGAAACGGATCGTCAATCGTGCGCAGGTCCGCATCGAGGGAGACCACGCCGGAGCGCCGCGCCTTGTTGGCTAGGCTCACCAGCTGCTGCACCAGCCGCTGGTCCTGCATCTGCGGCGTCACAAACAGAACTGCCAGCCGGCGAAAGGCCTCCACCACCGTCTTCATCGGAAACTGCAGCAGCACCGCGCCCAGCGTTCCGCCAAAGACGATCATTGCCGCCGTCGGCTGAAAGATCTGTCCCAGGTTTCCGCCCTCCAGCAGCAGTCCGGCCAAGATGCCGGTGAGCGCCACCAGAACCCCACCCACGCTCGCCTTGTCCATATCGCATTCTCCTCGTCGTGCTTGCTGCCGGATCGCTTCCGGCCTTTCCCGCCCTTGCGCTGCTTCAGGCCTTCTCTGCCTGCGTCGGCACCGTGCCCGGCGTGCCAGTCTCCGGATCCAGACTGCTCAACCCGGCCATCTGCAGCACGGCCTGCTCGCTGTGCAGCTTTCGGGCCATCCCCGCCAGCAGCCGCGCACGCCAGTCCAGAATCCGCGCGTCAATCTCCTCGCAGCTCTCGCGCACAATCAGTTTTTCCCCGTGGATCAGCGTCAGCATCGTGTCCGGCGATGCCTCCACGATCTTGATCAGATCACTGTTGATCCGCATGCTGTTGCCATTCAGTCGCGTCACTTCAATCATCGTCCTGCACCTTTCCCTGTCCTTTATCGGCAAGATGAGCAAAAAACAAGAGTCGGCAAACAGGACTGTTTTTCTCAGGATTTCTCCCGTTCACTTTCTGTTGCTGCCCATCCGGATGGCCCTCCGCACAGATCCTTGCAAATCCTTTTTGCCTCCGGGGTAAAGTTCATTCCGACTACGCCGATAAGAGCGCCAGATGCACCAGCAGCCGTCCCGGGGCAGGGCATGCGAATCGAATGCTTCCCGTTTCCGATTCGCACCCGCAACGGTTCTTCGGAGCCAGCTTCCCGGGCGCTGTTAATTCAGGCATCGACAGGAGTGGCCCATGCCTCTCGGCGTATTGAACAATCTCTCCGCACTCGCGGCAGAGAACAACCTGAATAACACACAGGCGAGTCTGCAGAATGTGCTCCAGCAGCTCTCCTCGGGTTCGCAGATCAACTCCGGCTCGGACAACGCCGCGGGTCTGTCGATCATCAATGGCCTGCAGGCCAACTCAACCGCGCTGACGCAGTCGGCCACCAATGCCAGTGAAGGCGTCGGTATGCTCCAGGTTGCCGACGGCGCGCTTTCGCAAGTGACGAACCTGCTCAACCGGGCCGTGACGCTGGCCACTGAAACCGCGAACGGCACCCTCAACTCCTCCCAGTCGGCGGCAGCCAACCAGGAGTATCAGTCGATTCTGTCCGAAATCAACACCATTGGACAGACCACGACCTACAACTCCAGCCAGGTCTTCACCGGCTCTGCGTCTGGCGTCAACATCTACACAGGCGACTCTTCGACGACGGGTTCCTCGATCGACAACCTGTACTTCGCACCGCTGTCCTCGTCGACTGTCGGCGACTCGGGCGGCACCGTGGTGCAAAGCTCCTCTGGCCAGTTCTTTGATCTGTCCAAAGATACATCGGGTGCACTGACCACGGCGGCCAAGGCAAGCGATGCGATCACCGGCGGCATCAAATTCACGATCACCAATGCCGATGGCACAACGCACAACTTCACTACAACGGCAACCACGCTCTCGGGTCTGGTGCAGGAGATCAACAAAGATGGTATCCCTGGTGTTACGGCAAGTCTGACGACGGCAGGCGCAGTCGGCTACACCACGCCCAACGCAGCCGATACGGGCATCCTGCTGACCAACACCAACTCTACGGTTGCCATTGCGAATGCAACGCTGGCCGATACCACGACAGGTGCAACCACGGCGGTGGCCACCTCCACCAAAGCCACGGAGACGATTACCTACCAGCAGGCTGCTGGTGGCGACACGACCTCCAACCTGGCTACCACGGATCTGCTCAACGCCGGAGATGCCCAGACCGCGCTGACCACGATCAACGCGGCCATCAGCAACGTGGCAGCCCAGCGCGGCTACCTCGGCGCCCAGGTCAACACCCTGAATGCCGTCTCGCAGGTGGAGACCACGCAGCAGCAGAACGTTCAGGCTGCGCAGAACAGCATCCAGGCCACCGACTATGCTCAGGCTACCTCGAATCTCTCCAAGTACGAGATTCTCAGCCAGACCGGCATTTCGGCTCTGGCGCAGGCCAACAGCCTGCAGCAGGAAGTCACCAAGCTGCTGCAGTAATCCCAACCCTTGCGGGGAAGAGCCAGTCTCTTCCCCGCAAATTCTTATGTCTGCTATCCGGGGGGCTGGCTTCTGCAACGGAATTTTCCGCCAGTGTTAACAGCCCCTAAACTTTCCCGGAAAGAATCGGCTCGGAACGTGCTTTTCCGTGGCTGGAGGGGTGCATGGGAACAGTTGGAATCAGTTTTGGTTCGCCGATCAGCGGCGCTGGCTTCAACGTAAGCCAGACGGTGAGTCAGATCGTATCGAATCTGCAGGGAGTGGAGACACCCTGGAAGAACCAGCTGAGCGCGACGAACGCGCAGGATGCCTCGCTTTCCAATCTCGGCACGCTGCTTTCGCAGGTCTCCAATGACATGACCTCACTTACGGATTTTCAGGGGGTGCTGGCAGGCAAGCAGGGTTCCAGCTCCGATCCCACGGTGATTGCTCTCACGTCGGCCTCCTCGTCGGCCGTTGCCGGCACGCATACGATCGTCGTGAACTCGCTGGCCTCAACCTCTTCCGGGTATCTGACTGCGATTGCCAATGCCTCGGACACGCTCTCCGGCTCACTTACGATTCAGGTCGGCACGGGCACGGCCCAGACGATCACCATCGGCTCCACCAGCAACACGCTCAGCACACTCGCAGCGGCCATTAATTCTGCCGGAATCGGTGTCAATGCCAGCATCATCACGGATGCCAACGGCTCGCGACTTTCGCTGGTCTCGGGTACCTCCGGCGCGGGCGGCGATCTGACCGTCACCTCCAGCGTCACGGATTCCACCACGGGCACGGCGCTCGGCTACACCACGGCCACTACGGGAGCCAATGCCAGCCTCACCGTCGATGGTCTCAGCGTTTCAGCCACATCCAACACCGTAAGCACGGTGATTCCCGGTGTCACCTTCCAACTCCTGGCGCCATCGCCGGTGACCAGCGGTACGCCGGAGACGGTCCAGGTCCAGATCCTGAACAACAACACAGCTGTTGTCAGCTCCATCTCGCAGCTGGTCTCCGACTACAACGCCGTCATCAGTGCTGTGAACACGCAGGAAAGCAACAGTACCTCCGGAGCCGTACAGCCGCTCTTTGGCTCGCCCACGCTGGCCATGTTCCAGGAGCAGCTGCTCAGCTCCATCAACCAGTCCAATACCCAGGGCAACGTGGGGAACATTACCCAGCTTGGCATCAGCATCAACAACGACGGCACGCTCTCGCTCGACACCAGTACACTCAACGCCGAGCTGAATCAGGACTATTCCGGAGTCATCAGTTTCTTCCAGAACTCCGGCAGCTGGGGACTGAACTTCTCGACTGCGCTCAACAATCTAGGCAGCAGTTCGCCTACGGGTATGCTTACGCTTGATCTGAATGCCAACAGCGCGATTATCTCCTCGCTGAACCAAAATATCTCCAATGAGAATCTGCTCATCTCCTCGCAGCAGTCCAGCCTGACCACGGAGTTGAACCTCGCCAATCAGACGCTGCAGCAAATCCCCTCCAACATCAACAGCATGAGCATGATCTACTCGGCAGTTACTGGATACGTGAACCCGACACTCTAAACCAGGAATGATCCTTTGCCGCAGCTCCCAGGAGGTTGCATCCGCGCCATGTCGTCCTATCAACAACACACGCTTGAAGGTGCCTCCCCGGTGGAGCTTGTGGTTGCGCTTTATGACGGCATCCTTCGCTTTCTGTATGCAGCCATTGCCGCCACCCAGGCAGGGGATGTACCCGCCCGTCGCAACGCCGTTCGGCGCGCTCTCGACATTCTCATCCACCTGCAGGCGCGGCTACGCATGGATATTGGCGGGCGTCCAGCCGAGGTTCTCAGCGAGTTTTACGCGTCGATCTTTGCCCTCACGCTCCAGGCTTCGCAGACGGCATCTGTGGAGCGTTTTCAGGAGGTGATTCGCTGCGTGCGCAATGTTCGGGATGCCTGGAAGCAGGTCGCGCAACAGAATCCGCATCCCGCAGCTCTGCCGCCCGTTGTTACCCGGGCAGCTTCGGTGCCGCCGTCAGTGGCTCCATCCACGGACTCCGGCCGCTGGACTGCATAAACGGAATGCTACCGGCTCAGACAGGAAACGCGAGCCGTTGCGCACGGAAATCTGTATTGCCTTAGCTGGCCACGGCCAGCTCCTCTTCCAGCAGTTGCTTCTCGTAGAGATCGGCATAGTAGCCGCCAAGCGCCAACAGTTCTTCGTGCGTGCCGGCCTCCACAATGCGCCCCTCGCGAAGCACGGCAATCTGGTCCGCCTCCCGCACCGTTGAGATGCGATGCGCGATCAGGATGGTCGTGCATCCGGCGGTATACCGGCGCAGCCCCTCCAGTATCCGTTCTTCCGTATAGGTGTCCACACTGGCCAGCGCATCGTCCAGGATCAGGATACTGGGCCGTCGCAGCAGTGCACGTGCAATCGAGGTGCGCTGCTTTTGCCCACCGGAAAGCGTCACCCCGCGCTCGCCCACCAGCGTCTCCATCCCGTTGGGAAAGTCCGCAAACTCAGCTCGGATATGCGCCGCTTCTGCCGCATCCAGAATTTCGCTTTCCTCGGCATAGGGAGCGCCGAAGCGAAGGTTCTCGCGGATGGTTTCGCTGAACAGAAACGTCTCCTGCGGCACCATACCAATATTCCGGCGTAGACGTTGCAGAGGATACCGCTTTACGGGAACGCCATCCACGAGCAAGTTTCCATCGGGAGCGTCGAGCAGCCGAGGAATCAGATTCACCAGCGTGGTCTTGCCTGCGCCTGTTGGGCCTATGATTGCCAGGGTCTTGCCTGCGGGAATCTTCAGGTTGATATGGTGCAGTACTTCGCGGTCTCCATAACTGAAGCTCAGGTCGCGGAATTCGATTTCTCCGCGTAGAGGCTCGGTCTGCTCGCCCAGCGCTGCATCGGCAAAGCGATCATCAATCTCCGGCCTGGCCTGCAGAATCTCATCGATGCGCTTGACCGAGGCTGTTCCGCGCTGGAAGATATTCACGACCCAGCCGACTGCGATGATCGGGAAGGTGAGCATGACCATGTAGGTATTAAATGCGATAAAGCTACCTACGTTGATGCGATGGCTCAACACCTGGTGGCCGCCTACCCAAAGCGTGATTACCATGGCCACACCCAGCACAAACTCCAGCGTCGGCCACAGCATGCCCATCAGCTGCACCAGACGAAGAGCGCGTCGGATGTACTCCTTGTTTGCCGTTTCAAAGGAGGCAATCTGCACCTTCTCCCGCGCAAAGGCTCGCACCAGCCGCGCACCGGAAAAGTTCTCCTGCGCAAAGGCGGTAATCTCGGAGAAGCTGGCCTGAATCCGTTCAAACCGCTCATGGATACGAGCGCCAAAGTATTGTACGAGGATGCTCGCAATCGGCATGGGAGCCAGTGCCACCAGCGTGAGCCAGGGGCTGATGCGAAGCAGAAAATAGAGAGCACCCACGCTGAACAGGATCGTGTTGGCGCTGTACATGATCGCAGGGCCCAGCATCTGCCGCACGGCATTCAGATCATTGGTCAGCCGCGCCATAATGTCGCCGGTGCGGTTGCGCTGATAGTAGGCGGCATCCAGCGTTTCCAGCCGGGCAAACAGGTCATTCCGCAGGTCCAGTTCTATATCTCGGGAGATGCCGATCAGGATCCAGCGCGAGGCATACAGAAACACACCCTTCAGCAGCGCAATACCAATCAGAACGGCGGCATACACCAGTACCAGTCGAGCCATCTCCGACGCCGAGCCGCGATTGCGGTTCAGTGTATTGATCGCGCGCTCGATCACCAGCGGAAACAACACCCAGATGCCGTTGGTGGCAATCAGTGCCAGGGTTCCGCGCAGATAACCCCAGCGGTAGCGCGCCATATACCGGAAAAGGGGCTTGAGGTCTCGCAGCATGGTTCCATTGTATCGGCAGCGGGCAGGGAAGGCAGGCAAGGATGAACCGGCGCCGCTCTTGGATTTGAGTTGACTCTAGGTGGGTGTGCGCAGCAGCAGGTATCCGCCCGCCAGCCCAAACAGAATATCCGGCGACCAAGCCGCCAGCGCCGCCGGCAGGTAGTTCACGCTTCCCATTGCATCAAACAATCCGGCAAGCACCCAATAGCCCACGGCAATTGCCACCGCAGTCGCCACTCCCGTAAGCGATCCACGCTTACCCATCGAAAGCGCAAAGGGAATGGCCAGCACCGCCATCACGATCGTCACCAGAGGATAGGCCAGTTTGTGGTAGAGCTCCACACGCAGCCGCATTGTGTCAAAGCCACTTCGCTGCAGATCGTGGATATATCTGCTCAACTGGCTGAAGTTCATCTCCTGCGACTGCAGGTTCTCCTTCTTGAAGTATCCAGGCTGTTCGGTCACCTCTGGGAAGGATGCCTTCAGGAACGACCGGAACGAGGTTTGCGAGGAGCCGGAAAAGCTTCGTACCCAGCCGTTTTCAAAGATCCAAGCCTTCGTCTGCTCGTCCCACAAAACGCGCTCGGCATAGATGCGCCGCCGCAGAGCAAAACTCTTGGCGTCAAACTCAAAGAGCGTTAGATTCGCAAAGGCATTTTGATCGGGATCGAAGAACTGGTAATAAAAAATGCTGGCTTCGCCGCTTCCATGCGGATTACCCACGATCCATTTCTGGTCAGGATGCAGGGTCGTCTGTGGCGGCCTTCCCTTGATGGTGTTACGCAGTGCCTCCTGCTCGCGGTTGGCCTGCGGCAGGTAGGACTGGTCAAATGCAAACAGGCTTACCGCCAGCGCCGTTGCAATCACAAAGACCGGAATCACCAGCCGAAAGAGGCTCACGCCTGTAGCCTTCATCGCCGTCAATTCACTGTTCCGCTGCAGGATGCTGAAGGTGACTAAGGTGGCAATGAGCACGCTCAGCGGAGTGATCTGGTAGACCATGCTCGGTGCCAGATGCACCAGGTAATCCCCCACAAGATAAAGCGTCACGTGATTGCGCAGAATGTCGGCAACCAGCTCGAAGAAAGTGAAGATCAGCATCATCAGCACAAAGCCGAAGAGGATCATAAGAAACATTTTCAGGAACTCGCGCAGCACATACTGGTCCAGAATCAGCGGGAATCCGCGACGCTTCCAGCGTGGAAATGATTGGGAGATCTGGCTGCGGACTCGTCGCCGCAAGCTCCGCATGCGCAGTCGTACCAGCCATCGACCTCTGTGGTGAAGGGTGTGGGGAGGCGCAGTTGTGGCTGTCGTGGCCAGATCGGATGCATCGGCTGCCGTCAGGGGCAGAACATCCAGAGCCGCGAGCAGCCACTGCCCCAGCCGCCGCTGCAGCGCATGGGTCAGTCGTCCTCCGCCGGCCATTTCCGTCAGCAGAATGATGCCGACAGCCGCAAACAGCAGGTTTGCGAGCCAAACGGCCAGGACCGGCGGTAGCTTGCCCGTCCGTCCCCAGGCCACACCCAGATTCGACATCAGGTAGTAGGCCAGCACCAGCAGCAGCGTATACACAAAACCCATGCTCTTGCCGCCGCGTCGCGAGGTTGCACCCAGCGGAACGCCCACCAGCATCAGCACCAGACAGGCCATGGGATACGCGAGCCTGCGATTCAGTTCAATCAGTTCGCGCCGTCGCTCTGTTCCGTGGCTGCGCCGTGCGGCCTGCAGCAGTTCCCGATTGCCCATCGCATAGAGCGGGGTATCCATCCTGCCCAGGTGGATATCGCTCTGAGGACTGAAGGTCAGCGGACGGTCCGTGCTGGCAAAAGTGGAGATCGTGTAATCATCCGGCTGTGAAGGGTTCACCGTGTGCTGCGAGGCGTTGCGCAGTCGGATGAGCAGTCCCTGTTCACTGTCATCGGTTATCGTTGCAGACTCCGCCGTTGTAATCTGCGGCGTGATCGGATTTGTGACGTCGGCTACGAACATCTGTTTCCAGTTCGCCACGCCTCCGCTTGACCGCGTCTCCTGCACATAGACCACGGTGTTGCGGAAGTCCTCATAGAAGACGCGTGGCTGGACCTCAAACGAGGCCTGGCTTTTGGCCAGGGAGTTCTGCAGTGTCAGAATTGCGCGATTGGCCATTGGTGACAGGTACAGCGAGTTCAGCAGCCCAAAGGCTGTTCCCAGGCCAGCCACCAGCGCAGCCACTCGCACCAGATACCAGATGCCCATCCCCGTCGCACGCATCGCGATAATCTCGGAGTCGGCCGCCAACCGGCTTAACCCAAGCAGGATCCCCACCAGCACTGCCATGGGAATCGTCAGCAGAAAGGTATTGGGCAGCGTAAACAGGATGATCTGCCCCAGCGCCGTCAGGCTGGAGCTGTTGCGCACCACCATGTCCAGAATTTGTTCCAGCGGGCGCATGAACAAAATGAAGGTAAACAGCGCGCAGCCCAGACTCGTATATGTTGCAATCTCGCCGAGAATGTAACGGGTAAGGATGCGCACAGGAGTCAGCCTGCAATCAGTCTATCCTGCAGCCGCACCTCGCCGTCGCTGAGCCAGCTGGATTTGCCGCGATTTCCTCGGTCAACCTCGTGCTGTACCTGTCTGCAGCAGCCGATAGTCCTGTATCAATTCGGCATCCCAGCCGGTTGTTTTCTGGTTTGCGCTGCGGATCTGATCCGGACCGCGCAGCCGCGCCTCGTGCAGTGCCTGTTCTGCCTCCCGCAGCACCACCACCGGCGAGCGGCCTTTGCTCTCTGCCACGGCAAAGCATGCGCTGAGCCGGATGCTACGACCCCCGATTTCAAACGGAACCTCAAAGATGTCCGAACGCAGCCGCTCAGCCAGTAGCACTGCATTCACCGCACTGCAACCCGGTAGCGCAATCAGAAACTCATCATCACCCATTCGCCCCAGCATGTCGTAGCTCCGCAGCAGTGACTGAATCCTCTGCGCCACACGCCGCAGCAGGTCATCACAGGCCTCGATTCCCAGCTCGGAGTTCCAGTGCCCAAAGTCATCCAGATCCAGCAGAATCACACACAGCCCATAGTTCATCCGCTGCACACGGTCCGTCTCGCGAAACAGAATCGACAGAATGGCATCGCGATTCAGCGTTCCCGTCAGCCGGTCCCGCTCCGCCTGCGCCAGGGAACTGTCCCGCAGGTGCACCAGCTCGCTGCGCAGTAGATGCATCCGTCGCATTGCACCCAGCCGCAGCGGCCACTGCTGCCGGGTTGTCTCCCGCGGCAGCAGGTCGTCGATCAGCCCCTCGCGCAGTCGCCGACTCCACAGTTCACTGTCCATCTCTGGATCTTCTTCCTCGGTTGCTGCCGCAGCAATCACGCCAAGCGCACTGCGTCCAGCCACGCCGCTCTCCTGCAGCGCTGCCAGCAGTTGTCCACTGGCCACCGCCCGCACACCAGCATCCAGCAATAACACAGAGCCAACTCGCATCCGCGGCACCCGCTCCATCAGTTCCGTCGCATCGGCGACCATCTCCAGATGAATCTCCGACGAGCGCAACACCAGGCGCAAGCGCTCCCGCAGCCCTTCCTCATCCGTAAGAACCAGTACTTCACAGCGTGGACGATCCGGCATCTTTCCCTCCGCACCACGCTTATCGGACGTTCTCAGAATTCCCTTAATCTTTTCTCATCATTCCTGCTGCGGAAGTGTATTGCTGTCGCATAAAGCAACAGGGCAGCCATTGGCTGCCCTGTTGCTGCTGCATTCTGCTGCAACCCTCAGTCGATGAAGTCAACCTGCGGCTTCATGGGAATAATGCCGCGCTCGTAGCCTGTATCCAGCAGCTTGCGAATGGCTACGCGTCCATCCTCGCCATAGCTCAGCGTGCGCTCGTTCACATACATGCTCACAAAGCGATTGGCCAGGTTGGTGTCCAGGTCGCGGGCAAACTGCATTGCGTATTCCAGTCCCTGTTCACGGTTGTCCAGCCCGTGCTGAATGCTGTCGCGCAGTGCCTGGGTCACGGTTCGCATCACGTCCGGGCCCAGATCGCGACGGATCGCGTTGCCGCCCAGCGGAAGCACAAGACCGGTCAGCTCCCGCCACCAAACACCCAGATCGACAATCTTCGACAGGCCATTGTTGGCATAGGTCAACTGTCCTTCATGGATAATGAGCCCCGCATCGAAGCGGCCTGCCAGAATCTCCGGAATAATCTGGTCAAAAGGAACTACCTCGGTTTCGATCTCCGGGTTGAAGATCTTCAGCGCCAGATAGGCCGTGGTCAGCGTTCCCGGAATGGCCACCTTCACC
>JAKBAG010000248.1 GCA_021809235.1 Acidobacteriota bacterium | reverse complement strand
TCCAGTTCACGAATATTCCCCGGCCAATCATGCTGCATCATCGTGCGCAATGCCTCATCATTGAGCGTGTAGCGCTGCCCATGACTCTTGGCCAGTCGATCCAGAAAGTGTGCAGCCAGCAGCGGAATATCCTCGCGCCGGTCCCGCAGAGCCGGCAGTCGCAGGTTCACCACGTTCAAGCGATAGAAGAGATCCTTGCGGAAGGTTCCACGCTCGACCATTGCAGCCAGATCGCGGTTGGTGGCGGCGATAATGCGGGCACGGATCGGCACCCGATGGGTCGCTCCCACGGGACGGACTTCCTTTTCCTGCAGGGCACGCAGCAGCTTGGCCTGCAAGTCGAGAGAAAGCTCCCCTACCTCATCCAGAAAGACCGTACCCCCTTCTGCGGAGACAAACAATCCATCCTTGGAACGGTTGGCCCCGGTAAACGCACCCTTCACATAGCCGAAGAGTTCACTTTCGATCAGAGACGGAACCAGAGAGCCGCAGTCCACCGGCAGAAAGGGCTTGGCTGCATTTGGACCGTAGGCATGGATGGTGCGGGCCACCAGTTCCTTACCTGTGCCGCTTTCCCCCAGAATCAGCACCGGATGTGTGCTCTGCGCCACCTTGGAGAGAATGCGATAGAGCTTTTCCATCTCCGCAGAACGGCCGATCATCGAGCCCAGACCCTGACTGGAACGAAGCTGCTCGCGAAGGCGACGGCTCTCCCGGTCCACGGTCACCCGCTCGGCGGCACGGGCCAGCACTGCGGAAAGCTCATCGACGGTAAAGGGCTTGGTCATGTAGTCGGAGGCGCCGCGCCGCATGGCCTCCACGGCCAGATGAACAGAGCCGGAGCTGGTCATCACGATGAGCGCGATCTCCGGATGTAGCAGATGCGCTTCAGCAATCCAGTCCAGCGCAGCACCGCCGCTGGCCGGAAGATTCACCAGTGCGATGTCTGCCGATCGAGCCTCCAGAAGCTTGCGCGCCTGGGTGGCATCCCCGGTTGCCTCCACGTGATAGCCCAGCGTTGTAGCAATCTCGGCGCAGGCAGATCGCATGGCAGCATCCACATCCACGACCAGCACATGCAGACGCATCTGCTCGGACGAAGGCGCCGCAGTAGCCTGGGTTTCGGGTAGATTGACCTGCCGTACAGGCTTGCGCAGGCCCTCAGCCGGCGTGGGACGCAGGGTGGGCAGCGCATTCGGCAGAATGGGCGAGTAACTCATGGACGAAGAAGCAGTTACTGATGTAAGCATTGTACGTACCTTTCCACAGGATGAAGAGAGAGAAGAAAGAATCGAAGGTATGCATCCTTTGGTTACCGAAGTGCAATTCCGGAGATGCATATCCCTGCGACGCGGACAGCGGAACAAAATAAACTCATTCGGCCAGCGGGAACTCCAGCAGGAAGACGGCTCCGGTGCTGGCTTCCTCCTCGGCATCGGCCGGTGCAGGAGGACGATTGGCGGCGCGGATGGTGCCGCCTGCAGCCGTGACCAGTGAGCGCACAATGGCCAACCCCATGCCGCGATGCGCCGGTTCTTCGTGGTCCCCGTTGGAAACCAGATCCAGATGCGTGCTGTAGCCTGGGGCGAAGATGGCTTCCAGATCGCCTTCCGGCAATCCGCAGCCGCTATCGGTCACGGTCAATCGCAGACGAGCTGCCAGATCCCGCTGCGGAATCTCCTGCAGCGTGATCTGGATGTGTCCACCCTCCGGCATAGCATCGGCAGAGTTCCGGACCAGATTGACCATGAGCCGGGTCAGGTCGTCAGAGGTCATGCGGATGGGGCGATACCCTCCATCCAGACTGAGACCCAGCGTGATGGCAGGGCCGGCCAGTGCTGCCAGAAGATTGCGTATGGCAAGCAGTTCGTCGGCCAGGCTGCGCACCGGCTCACGCAGGGGTGTACGACGAGAGACAGACTGACCACCGGAAACCACAAGGCGCGGTCCCGGCGCCGATTCATGACCGGATGACCGATTGCCAGCGACTTTGGGAAGCAACTCTTCGGCAATCGGATCAAGCTGCGCAAGGAGACGACGACTGGAGGCGGAGATCAAACGCAGCTCCTCGGCATAATGCTGAAAGGGAACGGACAGCACACCCGGCTCAGCCAGCAGGTCACAATAGAGCTCCAGCGCAGTTACCATGCTGCGCGCATCATGCAGCAGGGCCGGATGGGTTTGAGGCAAATCGAGGTCTTCCCTCGCTGCCTTGTCGGCGGCGTTCAACTCCGAAGAAACCGAGAGCTCCGGAAAGGATGCCGTGGAGGAAATCGATGGCGACGCCGGAACTGCCGTTGACTCCAGCCAATGGAGCCAGCCCGGCATGGGCGACTGCGCTGCGGACCATCCGGCGGGAAGGGATTGCGCGGGAATCGAAACCGGAACGGTGGGAATGGGCTGTGCATGCGCAGGCATGTCGTTGTGGGTTACAAAATGAGGCGGAGCAGGGAGGGAGGGATCCCGGTCTTCGGTGTGTCCTGACATTGTGCTTTCTCCATGGCAAGGTTTGATTGGTACAGCGACCGGTTCCACTCCGGATATCCGAGATACCCTTTTGTCCCAGAGCAGTAACGGCGAAATGCGTCCCGTTCTTGACCCCTTTCTTGCACGAACTGTGCCAAACTCGAACAGGGCGATTAAGTAATTGATGAGACAGGACATGGACGATTTCATTCCGAAACCGAAGTAGGACGGTAACGCGAAGAAGAATTCCAATTTGGAACTTGGGGCTGCGGGAAATCACTGGAAACGATTGTTTTCATTGGACATCGAAGAGCGTTCCCGGATCGGGCCCACATCTTCCCATTCCCGAACCGGGAATCCCGGCAACGCACACCCGCTGCGGGAATCGGAATTGCTACCGTGACGGACAGGAATTGATTCCGGAAGTGGACAAGCGGGCAGGATTTCGGAGGCGATGTCCGGTCGAAGCTGCATTCGTCAGCCCTCGTACAATGAGGGGATGAACCTTCGCTCTGCACTCTTCTCAACGCATGCCCTCGCCGCCATGGATGCCGCATCCGGCGCTTCCAGTCACCGCACGCACGCCGCTGCGACAGTCAGCCTTCGTCCCGAGGGGCGGGCAGCCGATGCGCTCCGGCAACTGCGACTGACTCCGGGCTATGTGCGCACGGCAGAGGGGTCCGTACTGATTGAACTGGGACAGACGCGTGTGCTCTGCAATGCCACGATTGAGAACAGTGTTCCGGGCTGGCTGCGGAATCAGGGTCGTGGTTGGGTGACGGCCGAGTATGCCATGCTGCCCCGCGCGACAGTGACGCGGACACCAAGAGAGAGCGAGCGCGGACGCATTACCGGGCGAACCCATGAAATTCAGCGGCTGATTGGACGTAGTCTTCGCGGAGCGGTGGATCTGAAAGCCCTGGGGGAGCGCACGGTGATTCTGGACTGCGATGTTTTGCAGGCTGATGGCGGCACACGCACAGCAGCCATCACCGGCGCAGCGGTTGCACTGGAACTGGCCCTCAGCGCGCTGGTACGATCGGGCACACTGCCGGTATCCCCCTTGCGCCAGATGGTTGCCGCCACCTCCGTCGGGCGCGTGAGCGGCCAGCCGCTACTGGACCTCTGCTATGAGGAGGACGCACAGGCTGAGGTCGATATGAACGTAGTCATGACCGAAGATGGTGGTCTGGTGGAGACGCAGGCAACGGCGGAGAAGGGCAGTTACACGCGCGCTGAACTCCAGCAACTGCTGGATCTGGCAGAAAAGGGACTCAAGGAGATCTTTGCCGCGCAGCGAGCACTGCTGGCAACCGCAGGCAGACCCTGAAGCCATCGTGTGCCGACAGCAGTTCTGGTTGCAATGCGGTTGTTCGCCGCAGGTCCTGTACGGTATCTTCCCGAATGGACAGCTGCGCTGGCACATTGTCGTGTCTGTTGCCATTGCCACGCAGAGGAAAACAGGAGTGAAGCGGCATGGGAACCGGGATGAATAAAGTATGGTCCGACGCGCAGTCTGCGCTGGACGGGCTGGTGCAGGATGGAATGCTGCTGGCCATCGGCGGCTTCGGGTTGTGTGGCATTCCGGAAGCCCTGATCCTGGCGCTGCGGGCGACAGGCGTGCGAAATCTAACCGTAGCCAGTAATAACGCAGGTGTGGATGGCTGGGGTCTGGGACTGCTGCTGGAGACGCGGCAGATTCGCAAGATGATCTCCAGCTACGTGGGCGAGAATGCCGAGTTTGAACGACAGTATCTGACCGGAGAGCTTGAGGTGGAGTTCTGTCCGCAAGGCACACTTGCCGAACGGATGCGTGCCGGAGGCGCCGGGATACCTGGCTTTTATACCCGCACCGGAATCGGCACCCTGGTGGCCGAGGGCAAGGAACACAAGCTCTTTGACGGAGTCGAGTATCTGCTGGAACGGGGTATCC
>JAKBAG010000247.1 GCA_021809235.1 Acidobacteriota bacterium | reverse complement strand
AATACCGCGATACGGCGTCATGCTGTGAATCGCATCCCCCAGCAGCGTCACCGGGGAACTCTTCCACGCCGGAACCGGCCGCGAGGTGCGCACCGGAAAGACCCCAAACTCCGCCGGATCGATGCGTTCGGCCAGCGCGCGCAGCTCCGGATGCCACCCACGCATCGCCTCCCGCATTGCTCCGTGCAGCTGCTCGGCTTCCATCGGCAAGGCTCCCGGCGGAAACCCGAAAAACTCCGTCGTCCCTCCCAGCGAAAAGATCAGGTACGGATCCTCATCCTGCGGCAGCTCGCCGCCCAGCCGCTCCAGATGCTGCCGCGCCTCCGCAACCGGCTTCCACAGCGCCAGGAACAGCGAACAGGCCGTCGGCGGCAGCACCATGATCGGACCCTCCAGCGCCTGCGGCGGCAAGCGCTGCAGCAGCTCGTCCCGCAGCGGAATCCTGCCGCCAATCCCCACCACCCCGGTCTCCACCGGATCGGCTCCCGGAAGATACTGCCGACGCACGCGCGAATGGATGCCGTCGGCGGCCACCAGCAGATCGGCTTCCACGCGGCTGCCATCCTCAAAGAAAACCGATAGCTTCCCCTCGCCGCTCTCCTCATAGCGCTCAAACCGGCGGCCGAAGTGCACCGCATCCTCCAGCCCGCCCAGCAGCACCCGCCGCAGATGCACACGGCTGATCGACCGGTGCTGCGCCACCGGGTCCATCTTTCCCGCATCTCCGGCGCGCAGACTCAGCAACTCCCGCATCCCTTCGGTCATCACGGTAAAACCCTGGGAAAACTGACCGCCCGTGGCCGTAAAAATCTCCCACAGCGGCTTCGGCAGCACCTCATGCAGCGCGCGGCTTCCCTGCGGATCGATGTGAATCCGATACCCCTGCGGACGCGACGTCGCCGACTGATCCCGCTCATAGACTGAAAACCGGATGCCCGCCTGCTTCAATCCCTGCGCCAGGCACAACCCTCCCAGACCACCGCCGATGATCACCACATGAAAGTCCTTGCCGCTCATCGAGCACCCTCCTGTTTGCGTTTACCCGTCAGCCCGGCCCGATCCTTTGCCGATGGCGTCAGGATCCACTCCTCCACATTCGACCGCAGCCGCTCAATCTGCTTCGGCTGCAGATCGGCGGCTCCCGTCAGCGCCGCCATCACCATGACCAGCAGGTCCTCCTCCGGCAGATCGCTGCGGAACGCACCTTCGGCCACCCCAGCACGGATCATCCACCCAAGCCCCGTTCGCCAGTAGAGGTTCAACTGCTCGACAATCTTCGCCACCTGCCGGTCTCGCTTGGCACGCAGCCCCAGCTCCTGCATCACCAGAATCATCTCCGGATGCTCCCGCAGATAAAACAGCCCGTCAGAAAACTCCTGTCGCAACCGATCGAGCGCCGGAACACCACTGGGCTCCGGGCAGGGCCCGTGCAGCACGACAAAGCGCGCCCCAATCCAGTCCGCCAGCCCTTCGACCAGTTTCTGTTTCGAGGGAAAGTAGTAGTGCAGCGTCGCAATGTTCACCCTGGCACGCTGGGCCACGGCTCGTGTCCGCAACCCCTCGAAGCCAACTTCGGCCAGCACGTCAAAGGCAGCCTGCAACAACGCCAGCCGGCGCCGCCCATGATCATCCTCCGGGTTCAGAAACGCCTGCACCTGCTCCACAATCGCCTGGTAATCGATCTTTTTGCCAATTGCAGGATGCTTTGCCATAGCGCAAGAGTATCCATCAATCAGTTGATTGTCAATCAACTGATTGATGGATACAAAATCGACACAAAAATCGCCGAAAATGCCCCTCCCGGCACCCCTGTTGATTCCGTTTTGTCGCAGCAGAATTCCTGCCAGGGAGCGAGTTGCTATGCGAAGATTACTGCTCCGACAGGTGCGAGAAGCTTGCCAGCAGTGCCGCCAGCGGTAACTCCATTTGCCTGGGTGAAACAGCAGAACCGGGCTTCGGCCGCATTATCCCGGCCATCTCTTCGCCAAAGAGAATTGACTCGATGCCCGATGCATTCCACCGTCGCAGCAGCGAAGCCACCAGCAGCTTCAGATCCGAGCGGAAGGTCGCCTGGGATACATAGCTCAGGTCCAGGCAATGCTTGGCCGGCAGCACCACTGCCTCGTAGTACTTCCCGATTGCCTCGGCAGGAATCGATGCCAGCAGGTCCGCCTCACGCGCAAAGGCAATCGTTGCCGCGCCGGTCATGCCAGGACGACAGGCCAAACGGGTCAGTTGGCGTGACGCGCGCTCCGGCCGCGGACCCACCAGGCTCATCGTTCCATTCAGCACGTTGATCAACATGGGCAGGGCATGCAGCTTCCACTTCTTCAGGAAGCGACCCATCCGGGTCAGGCGCAGTCCGGGTAGCCTGCCACCTGGCAACGCAGCCACTTCGCCGGCATGCATCGTTGTGCGAAAGCGATACATCGAAAACGGCTTTCCAAAACGGCCCACACGCTGCTGCTTCACAAACACAGGTCCGCGCGAGGTTACGCGCAGCAGCAGTCCGATTCCCAGCAGCAGCGGAAGCGTGACGGGCATCGACAGCAGGACGCAGGTCACATCCAAGGCTCGTTTCCACGGTGAGACGCACCAGGGGCTCAGTTGCCTGCGGGTCATATGCGATACACTTCGAAAGATCAAAAGCTTGCTCTTGTCCGCTGGAAAACCAGACAACGTAGGGGCCACGGCGGAGCGGGGCAGATTCATTGACTCTTGAGGATTTGGTCCCGTTACGCCCAAAGGAATACTCCTTTAACTGCATCGGTCGTACTGTGCCAGTCAATGAAAAGTGTTTTGATCTGACTCACAGTTTAACACGGTTATAGTTCGAGAGTTGCGCAGCGAACTGTCTTCCAGAGGCTGCAATCCATGCCACATGCGACGGTTGGAGCTCCACACGATCCCGGCTCACCGGACTCAGTTTATGGAGGAGTCTTTCCTTGCTAATATTGGCGGAAATCGGCTGCCTCAGCCCCACTCCGCACGTGAAATATTCTCTCCCCATGCGAAGCCATTCCATATTGGTCTATAGTTCTCCCACCTGACTGACGTCAGAGTACGATCCAAGTTGCGGTTTGGCGAGAAATGAAATCGTATACATGAACAATTCTTCATCTTGGCGTCCAGTGGGGATTCCCCTGCCCCCGGCTCGCGATCCGCAATGCCCCTCGGACCACCGCCATGTGCGTAGCCGGTATGCCGACTGCCGAAGCAAAAAACATCTCCGCTTAGCTCTTTCATTTCTTACAGATAGAAAACCATTTCCGACCCGCTCTTGCATTGCGTCTGCGCGCGCATTAAGATGCCGCAATTGCAGCCATGCAACTGAAAGCCCCCATTCCGAACGCCCACTCGCTTCGCGCACGCGTTGGCCGCATTGCCATCGCCCTGCAGGCCCGCCAGCCATCCGAACTGTTTTCGCTTGCCGAATCGGCGCTGCGGGAAAGCCGTCTGCTGGAATTCCGACTCGATGCTCTGGACAAGCCGCAGGCTGCCATCGCCCCGCTCAAACGCTTCCTGCACAAGGCCCAACAGCAGCATGGAGAGATTGTGGCCATTGCCACCTGCCGCCGCAAGCCGAATGGCGGCCAGTTCTCCGGCACGCTGGCCGAGGAGCTGCACCTGCTCCAGGAGGCCGTCACGGCTGGCTGCTCCATCGTGGATCTGGAGATCGAGTCTGCCGAGCAGGCGACCGAAGTGCAGTTCCAGGCGCTGCGCCAGGCACTGCATGCATCCAACGCCGCGCTGCTGATCAGCTTCCATGACTTTGCCCGCTTCGTCGATCCAGCCTCGGTCCTCGATCGCATGCGTGCCTTCCAGCCAGACTTCCTGAAGATTATCCCGACAGCCCGCTCGCTCATGGACAATGTGCGGCTGCTGCGCTGGATGGACAAGCTCGCCGGCAGCGAACAGGTGGTTGCGCTGGCCATGGGCGAGGAGGGTGCGCTCAGCCGCATCCTGAGCCTGCGCAGCGGAGCTGCCTTCACCTTTGCCGCGCCCACCGTCGGCGCGCACGGCACCGCTCCCGGCCAGTTCACCGCCCATGCCATGCGGGAGAGCTTCCGGATCGAACAGATCGACAAGGCCACCCGCATCTACGGCGTGGTGGGCAATCCGGTTGCCCACTCGCTTTCCCCGCTGATGCAGAATGCGGCCTTCCAGCGTGAGCGCTTTGATGCCGTATACCTGCCATTGCTGGTACACACCATGGAGGATCTGCTGGAGGCCGTACGCGAATTGCCGCTGAGCGGGCTCAGCATCACCATGCCCTTCAAACAGCAGATTCTGCCTCACCTGGCCAATCTCGACCCGCTCAGCGCCCGGCTGGGAGCCTGCAACACGGTCCGCCTTGGTGCCGACCGCCGCCTTTACGGCTTTAACACCGATGTAGCCGGGGTCGTGC
>JAKBAG010000246.1 GCA_021809235.1 Acidobacteriota bacterium | reverse complement strand
CTGCAGCGGCTGGAGCATCCCGAGCTTCCCACGCGGGAGATTCTGCTGCCCACGCATCTGGTGGTGCGCAGCTCCTGCGGCAGCCAGTTGGCCACAGCCCGGCAGGCTCAGCCTGCATCCGAGAGCGAATAGCGGTCGCGTGCGTTTTCTTAGCCGCCGTGTGCGCTTCAGGAACCGGCGTGTGCGGCTGCCGCAGGGTGCGGATGCGAGCGCAGCCAGACCACCAGGCTGGTGACCTCATCCTGCGTCAGGGAGTCGCCGAAGCCGGGCATCTTGGGCCCGCCATTTTCAATCTGGTGGGCCAGTCGCGCACCGCGCCAGTGCCACCATCCCAGATGGGTCAGCGCCGGACCTTTGGGGCTGCCCTGCGCCTGCCTGCCGTGGCAGAAGGCGCAGCCCTTGGTGGCATAGAGCCTGCCGCCGGCCGCAATCCTGTCCTTGTGGCTCAGCGCGTGAGTGGAACTCTCAGGGAATGCCTGCATTCCACTCGCAAGGAAGACAAGCAGCAGGCACAGCAATCGGCAATCAGAGCGGAGGAAGCGTCGCATGGTCTGTCTCAGTGTAGCGAAGCGCTACTACTGCCCTCCACCGCTCATGTAGGTGTACTGGACCTTGGTTGCCTTCTGCGGAGCGTCCCCGGTCAGGTCATGCACGTGCCAGGCCACGCTTTCGCTGGCGATCTCCGGGTGCTTGCGCAGGAACTCCAGCGCGTAGACCGAGGCGGTCGGATCGGGCTTCTCATCGGCAAACCGCGCTGCCTCATAGCTGGCCTTGGTGCGCTGGTGCAGGCGGCGATAGAGAATGGCCAGGTTGTAGTGTGCCGCCAGATTATCCGGATCAATCCCCTGCATCCGCTGGTAGATCACCTCGGCCTTGGTGTACTCGTGCTTCTGGTAATAGCTGAAGCCAAGCTCGCGCAGGGCATCGAGGGAGCGCGGGAAGTGCACCAGCACCGACTCCAGATCGAGAATCGCCTGGTTCACCTGCCCTTCATTGCGCTCCACCAGTGCGCGATAGTAGAGCGCACGGGAGTCACCCGGAGCCAGTGCCAGTGCCTTGGCCAGGTTCGGGCGGGCGTCATCATACTTCTCCCACAGAATCTGCACCACGGCCATGTTGGTGTACGCATCGGCGTAGTTGGGGCGCAGCGCGGCCACGCGTTCAAAGGCATGCACGGAGGCGGCATACTGCTGCGCGTCCAGCAGTGCAATCCCGTAGTTGTTCCAGCGCATCCATTCCGGATTTTCGTCCGGCAGCGGATGGCTGGCCGAGTTGTGGCCCAGCGTGACGGTGCGCGTCACCGAAGCCATGGTCACCACCTGCTCCGGGTAATGCTTGCGGTTCATCGCAAAGTCGATGAAATGCTGATTGAACCGGCGATAGAGCACGGATGCGGTGATCTGCACCTGCCCCTTGGTCTGCTGCGGCAGGCGGAAGCGATAGCGCACCAGCTGGCTGCGGCCCGACTGGATGGTGTTGTTGTAGGCCAGCGTCCGGTTATGCCAGATCTGGTGCAGGTCGTTGAACTCGCCATGCTTGTTGATGATGCGGTTGGTGAACGAGTGCGCCGAGGTGTCCAGATTGCCGTCCGGCTGCAGATAACCGCTCTGGACCAGGACTTTGCCGCTGCCATCCTTGACCGTGAACTGCACCCAGGCCTCGTAGAAATCGCGCTGCTCGGGCACAAACGAGTGGCCAATCCCCTTGTTCTGGATCACGACATCGGCAACCAGCGTTTCCCCGCCAACCAGCGAGAAATCGGTCTTGCCCAGCGGAGCGACCAGCACGGAATCGCTGCGGGTGGCTCCGGCATTTTCCATCTCCAGCGCGAACAGGTCCACGTTGAAGACGCCGGTCTGCAGGAAGGCTTCGGTCTTCTGCATCTGCTCCGGATACTTGTAGTACTGCGGAATCAGGGTGTTGGCGCCGAGCCAGCGATGGCTGGCCAGCATCCCGGCGGTGTCTCCGTAATCGGTGGAGCCGGCCGGCAGCGGCTCGCTCTTCATGTGGCAGGTCTGGCAGGTGGAGACCGTGTCCTTGCGGTAGAACGGCAGCGGAGACTCCTTGCCAAAGCTCGTCTTCTGCCACTCGTCATAGACCGTGAAGGCGCGCAGCCACTTGTAGTTGTCCATGGTTCTGGGCAGGGCGGCCTTGTGGCAGGCGGCGCAGAACTCCGAGGTGCGCAGCAGGGGCCGCATCACGGCCTCGCTGTGCCGGTCCAGATGCGCCAGAATCTCGCTGTCGGGCACCGGCGTGGTGATGGGCTTGCCGTTTTCATCCACCATAACGGCGGGAATGCCCATCACGTAGCTGCCGGTCCCCATCGTCGTGGTGGAAACCATAGCATGGCAGGTCATGCAGGTCACGCCCTCGTTGGCAAAGGGACGCTTGCGCGGCATGCCCTGCGACAGATCGCCGGAAAGCAGCGCCACCGGGTTGTGGCAGCCTTCGCAGTGGCGCGAATACTGCACACCCTTTTCGTCGATCAGCATGTTCACGTTGCGGAGGTACCAGGGCGCACGGAAGCTGTTGCCGTGGGCAGACTGGCGCCACTGGTGGTAGCTCTCCTTGTGGCAATGGCCGCAGTATTCGGCCGTCAGAAAGGACTTGGGACTGTAGAACTGGCCGTTGATCGAGGTGGCGTTGGAGGGCAGGAAGGGATGGTCCTTGCCAAAGGCGTAGTTGTAGCGCCCGGCCACGTGCTGGTCATATTGCGTGGGCGGAATCACAGCCCACGGAGCCACGGTCGGCTGCCCGGGCGCATAGCTGGAGCCGCCGCCAAAGACGCCCTGCTCGTCGACGTCGCTGTCGGCCTGGCCTGTTCCGGCCTGCGCGGTCCCAGCCTGCGTGGAGTTCGTCTGGGCGGTCGGCTGGCTGGCGGCCGTCTGCTGCTTGTCATGCCGGGAGCGCGGCGCAGCCGAGAGCGTGGGCAGCGCAAAGGCCAACATGCCTGCCGCCACGGCAAGACGGAATGCGTGGGGCAGGGTTGCCCGCCGGATGCGGGCAGACGCCAGGGGAAGTGTCAGCGACGGTGTGGACTGCATGGTTGACCGGACCTCCAGAAAATCCTACAGGGTACGGCAGTTCGAGAAACCAATATGGGGTTATCGGGAAGCAGGAACGCCGTACCTGCGAAGACTAGCAGGACTCTATCCAGGGTTGTCTTCCACCAAAGGTTGGAGGTTTGTCTCCGTCCTGTGGAACGGAACCGATACATTTTTTCGGCATGTGGGATGTATCCGTCGCCCCAGGACGGAAGCCGCTGGCGCGTTGAACGGGGAATCTTTTACGATGAAGCGCGAAAAGGTCTGTCTGAAGTGCGATTCCGGAACGGTCCCTTCCGGGCGTTTGGGAGCCTCAGCCACTGACCGAAAAGCCGCGGATTCCGCCCTGGGGAGGCTGCAAACGCCATGATGTCCATGTATGCGCCGGTCCTGATTCTGTTTTTGGCCGCATTGGGATTTGCCCTTGCTCCGCTGCTTCTGGCGCGGCTCTGGGCGCTGTGGGTCTCGCCGCCCAAGCCCAATGCCATCAAAAACGCGATTTATGAGTGTGGCCTCGAGTCCCGGGGCGATGCCTGGGTGCAGTTCCGCTCCGGCTACTATCTTTACGCCATCATCTTTCTGGTCTTTGATGTGGAAGCTGTCTTCCTGCTTCCGTTTGCGGTTGCCTTCACGGGGCTGGGCGCAGGGGCCTGCCTGGCGATGCTGGTCTTTGTTCTGCTGCTGGCAGAGGGACTGGCCTGGGCATGGGCCAAGGGTGTGCTGACCTGGGCATAAGGCAACAGGGACCGACTGTGGCAGAAGGGGGGGATCCATGGCTGTGGAGCCAGATCTCAAGATTGAACTCGGCAAGCAGGGCGTTTTTGTCACGACGCTCAACGAACTCTACAACTGGGGTCGTCGGAACTCGGTCTGGCCCATGCAGTTCGGGCTTGCCTGCTGCGCCATTGAAATGATTGCCACCACCATGGCGCGCTACGATCTGGCCCGCTTCGGCGCGGAGGTCTTTCGTCCTTCGCCGCGCCAGGCGGACCTGATGATCATCTCCGGCACGGTGACCAAGAAGATGGCCCCGCAGGTGGTCCGGCTCTATAACCAGATGGCCGAGCCGCGCTACGTGATTGCCATGGGTGCCTGCGCCATCTCCGGCGGACCCTTCAAGCAGGGCTACAACGTGCTGAAGGGCATTGACCGGTACATTCCTGTCGATGTGCACATTCCGGGCTGCCCGCCGCGGCCGGAGGCGCTGATTCACGCCTTCATGACGCTGCAGAAGAAGATTGAGGCTCAGCCGCTGACCGGCGAAACGCGCCCGCGCCATCTGGATGCCGATGCGCAGGGCGAGTTTCCCGTGCCCGTGCCGGCGGCCCATGATCTGCAGCCGCCCGTCAACCGGCTGGTCTGGCCGCTGC
>JAKBAG010000245.1 GCA_021809235.1 Acidobacteriota bacterium | reverse complement strand
CAGCCGGTTCCTATACCTTCACGGTTACCGGCACAGGCAATCCGGCCATCACCCCTGCACCCACTGCGACCATCACCGTCACCGTCAACTGACGAGATTCGCTGGCGACAAAACAAGAGCGGGAGACGTGATGGCGTCTCCCGCTCTTGTTTTTGTCTCTGCGTCGCGCTTCAGGCCATCTGCGTCTCGGCTTGCTGCTTTGCAGGCCCACCTTCGCCCGGTTTGGTCGGCTCCATGCGCAGGGCGTTGTTGAAGCGGTTGAAATAGTTGAACAGCCCGATTGCGCAGAGGAGCTCGACAATCTCACCTTCGGAGAAGTGTTCGCGCAGCTCGGCAAACTGCTCCTCGGTGAGCGCATGGGCATTACGCGTGACGGTCTCAGCCAGCCGCAGCGCCGCTTTTTCTGCAGCAGAAAAATCCTTGCGCTCCGGCCACTCCGCCAGATGGGTCAGCTGCTCGTCCGACCAGCCCAGGTTGCGCGCCAGCACCGTGTGCGACGCCAGGCAGTAGGGCGTCTCGTTGATCTGCGAGGTGCGCACAATGATCAGCTCCTTCAGCGCGGTGGAGACCGTGCCGGTGTGCAGCACGGCGGAGAAATGCGCCATCATGGTGCGGAAGATCTCCGGTCGATGCGCCATGGTGCGAAACATGTTGGGTACATTCCCGCGCTGGGCAAAAATCTCGTCATAGAGCGCCACCATCTCCGGGGATACTTCTTCCCGTTCCACACGACGAATCCTGGACATTGCAACCCCTCCAATTCCTGCCTCCTCATCATAGGTTTCGGCTTTGGATTGCGCAAACGCAACCAGCAACCCCGCATCGTATACTCAGGACGATGACAACCCCATCGCAACCTGAACTGACTGCTGCCGATTCCAAGGATGTTGTCATTGTGGGTGCCGGCATTGCCGGCCTGACCTGTGCCCGGCGTCTGGCCGCCTCCGGCCTGCGGGTGCAGCTGATCGAGGCGGAGTCTTCCGTTGGCGGACGCGTCCGAACCGACGAGATGAACGGCTTCCGGCTGGATCGCGGATTTCAGGTTCTGCTTACCGGATATCCGGAGGCGCAGGCGGTGCTGGATTATCCGGCGCTGGATCTGTGCGCGTTTCGTCCCGGCGCCATGGTCTTTCACGGCGGGCGATTTCATCGCTTTGCCGATCCCTATCGCGAGCCGGCACGCGCGCTGCGCTTTGCCATCGATCCCATTCTTCCCCTGCAGGACAAGCTGCTGGTCGCGCGTCTGCGCCGGGATGTGCTGCGCTTCGATCCGTTTACGGACAATACCGAATTTGACGAGTCGGCACGGGACTTTCTGCGTAACCGAGGGTTCTCTTCCGCGATTCTGGATCGGTTCTTCTCCCCGTTTTTCGGCGGGGTATTTCTGGAGAGAAATCTCAGCACCTCGTCGCGGTGGTTTCGCTGGCTTTTTCGGCTCTTTGCCACGGGCAATGCGGTGGTGCCGCGGCTGGGCATGCAGGCAATCCCGCAGCAACTGGCCGATGCGCTGCCATCGGGAATGCTGCGGTGCGGCCAGCGCGTGGAGCGGCTGGAGCGCAAAACGGCTGCGGGGAAAGGGGTGGATTCCTGGATCGTCCATCTGGATTCGGGGCAGGCAATTGCGGCGCGGCGTCTGATTCTGGCCACGCCGGAACCCGTCAGCCGCAAGCTGATGGCCTCTGTCCGTGCGCCGGGCGTGGCTCCGGCGCGCATCTGGAACCGCACCACCACGTTCTATTACGCAGCCAGCCACTCCCCGCTGGATGAGCCGGTGCTGGCGCTCAACGGGGAGGGTCCGACGGCTGGCCCGGTGAACCATCTGGCGGTGATGTCGCAAGCCTCGGCAGCCTACGCTCCGGCAGGTGCGCATCTGATTTGCGCCAATATCGTGGGAGCTGCTCCGGAGACCGATGAATCCATGCACACGCTGGAGCAGGAGACACGCAACCACCTGCGCCGCTGGTTCGGCAATGCCGTGCATCAGTGGCAGGTTCTGGCAGGCTACCCCATTCAGTACGCGCTCCCCATGACCTCGGTGCTGCCTGTGGTTTCAGCAGCGCCTACGGACAGCGGCATTGTGCTCTGCGGCGACCACCTGACCAGTCCGTCCATTCAGGGGGCACTGGTCAGCGGCAGACTGGCTGCGGAGCGGATTCTGGCGGCAGAGCGCAGCTGAATCGAAGGGATGGTTTGGTGAATCCGATCCCTCTCTTGTAAGCCCGATCCTGCCTTGTGGGATCCGACCATCAAGCGGAACCATCTGGAGCTTTGATTCCGGCGTATTTCCAATGGCGGGGCTCATTCCAGCAGCGGGAAGTTCCTGCAGTTGGAGGCGACCAACTTTGCCGCGTATCATGGAAAGGAAGATAACCAGAGTTTCGCCGCACGGAGCTCCTGTGCCAGGCTTTCCCGAATGCTGATGTTACTGCCAACCGCCATTCCGTCTGCCGTTTCTGCGGCCAGCATCGGTATCCCTGACACGATGCTGCTCATGCTGCTTGCCCTCATGGTCTTTGGCCCTCGCCGCCTGCCGGAGATTGGCCGCCAGATCGGCAAGCTGATGTATGAATTCCGCAAGATCTCCAACGACTTCAAATTCCAGATGGAAGAGGAGCTGCGGCTGAGCGAGGAAATCGAGCGCCAGCGCAAGCTCTCTGCCGCCACCGCAGAAGCACCCCACACGCCGCCGCCAGCTCCCGACTTTGCACAAGGGGGCCAGCCGGCAGTTTCCACGGAGGAAGGCGCAACCCAGACAGGCGCAACTCCGTCCGGCGCGCTGCTGCCAGCCGAGGCAGATGCTGCGGGATTGACGGCAGAACCTGAACCGACGGCAACCGCATTTCCCAGCATTCAGCCGCCTGCCCAGGGCAGTGTTGTGCCCCGCGCCTTCCGTGGGCTGGTGCCACCTGCGGTAGTCGAAGAACAGACTGCAGCCAGCACAAATTCCACGATGGAACCGATTGTCGCCACTGCTGAATTCACGGCACCGCTCAGCCCCGAACCGCTGGAAAATCATGAATAGCTCCACGCCAAATCCCGACATCATTGATCGTGCAAAGGCTGCCGTCAGCGAACGGGCAGAGCTGCCCGGGATGTCGCTCTTTGAGCATCTTGACGAGCTGCGCCGACGCCTGATTCACTCTGCGATTGCACTGGTTCTGGGCTACCTGGTGGCTGTCATCTTTGCGCCGCAGCTCTATAGCCTGATGCAGGCTCCGCTCACGCGTATCGGCATTCAGCTCAACTTTACCCACCCGGCCGATCTCGTCAACCTGCGCTATATTCAGATTCCGCTGGTTGGTGCAGCCATTCTGGCCTCGCCCTATATCCTCTTTCAGGTCTGGCTGTTTATTGCTCCGGGACTGTATCAGCGCGAAAAGCGATTCGTGATCCCGTTCATGGGCTCCGCGGTCGGACTGTTTATGACCGGTGCTGGATTGGGCTACTTCTTTGTGTTTCCGGGAATGCTCAAGTTCCTGATCATCGATCTCAGCCACAATCTGGGGGTTCACCCGATCATCAGCGTGGAGGAGTACACCAGCTTTTTCTTCTCGCTGATTCTTGGCATGGGAGCCACGTTTGAGCTGCCAGTCGTCATCTTCTTTCTGGCGCTCTTCGGCATTGTCAGTCCCAGATTCCTCTGGAAGAACATCCGCTACGCGATTCTCATCATCTTTATCATCGTGGAGATCATCACCCCATCGCCGGATATTCCCACCCAGTTTGCCTTTGCCATTCCGATGCTGCTGCTCTATCTCATCAGCATCGCGGTAGCGTGGTGGGTGCATCCGTCGCGACGCAAGGCAAAGGAGAAGTCTGCATGAAGCAACTGATGTCCATTCTTCTGCTGCTTTCCTTTCTGCCGTCGCTTGCTGCGGCGCAGGAGCATTTTTCCGGAGATCGCGCCTATGCCTATGCGCGGGATTTCGTTGCCATTGGGCCTCGATGGTGTCTTGGTTCCGGGCATGCCAAGGCAGAGGCCTACCTGCGTGCGCAGCTTAGCCACGACAATCTGGAAGAAGATGCCTTTACCGCGAATACCGTGATCGGTCCGGTGCCGATGCGTAATTTTATTGCGCGCTTCCCGGGACGCAAAAACGGCGTCATCGTCCTGGCCACGCATTACGAGACGAATTATCCGCTGCGCAATATTGCCTTCGTGGGAGCCAATGACGGCGGCTCCACGACAGGTTTGCTACTCGAGATGGCCAATGAGCTGCGGGCGCACATGTCTGGCGGCAAGCTCGACAGCTACAGCGTCTGGCTGGTCTTTCTGGATGGGGAAGAGGCATTCCAAAGCTGGCAGGGCGAAGATCATACCTATGGCAGTCGTCACCTGGCCGCAAAGTGGGCGCAGGACGGTACGCTTCCGCGGATCAAAGCCTTTTTGCTGACGGACATGCTGGGTGACAAGGACCTCGATATCATGCGCGATA
>JAKBAG010000244.1 GCA_021809235.1 Acidobacteriota bacterium | reverse complement strand
GGCCTTCGGATCGGCGTTCGTATGGTCTAATAGAAATGTTGGCGGGTTGGCGGAACTGGCAGACGCAGGGGTCTCAAAAACCCCCGAGAGCAATCTCATATCGGTTCGATTCCGATACCCGCCACCATCTGGCGTCTTCCCCCAAAAATCATTTCAGACGACGCTCCAGGGTGATCAAACGGGGTTGAGGCTGATCCTCGAAAAAAGGCGAAATTTACACATTTTCTTCCACAGTTCTCCGTTTCTGATTGCTAAACATTAGATAATAAAGTGTTTACAAACATACTTGGCGGACTCAAAATCCGCCGAGGCAACCCCTCGTGGGGGTTCGACCCCCCCTCCCGGCACCAACTAGCTCAACATAGCCGAATTCACCATTCCGGGCGCAGACGCTCAGCGGAGTGCTGTGCGCACTTCCGTTCGCACCAGATAGAGGAACAGCAGCAGGTTCAGCAGGATCTGCACGAAGCCCACCTCATAGGGCATGGCGTGCCGCAGCATCAGCCAAAGGCAGTAGCTCATGGGCAGAAAGACTGCCGCCAGCGTGAGCGACCAGGCCCAACGGAAAAGCTGGACAAGACCAAAACCGGCGATCAGGAAGAGCACGGAAAGAACCAGATAGAGCGGATGCGCATGGTGCACCACCACGCGAACCGTGACCATGGCCGATAGTCCCACCATGTAAAGCCCAATGAAAAGAAGGCCCGGCAGTTGCAGCAGCGGAGTGCGCTTGCCGCCTGCCACCAGCGGCAGCCTTTTTTCTTCCGTGTGCTCCGGCTCTGGCCTCATCTCCGGCTCCTTACGCTTAGAGTGTGTGCAAATACGCCAGCAGATCCTGCAGATCGGCGTCGTCGATGGCAACCGGCTGCATCATGCCATGCCCATAGAGAATCGTCTGGCGAATCCGCGCGTCGGTGGGTGGAGCGCCGGAGGGCATTGCCTTTAGCTTGGTGAGCGCCTGCAAGCCCGGACCATGCAGCCCTTGGGTTGTAGTGGGATAGTGGCACCGCGCACAATGCGTCTGGAAGACGGCTGCTCCGCGCGCCTCCTGCGCAGTGAATTGAGACGCCGGTTTGGAGGGCGGCAGCGACTGGCAGCCTGCCAGCAACCCAGCCAGCAGCCCCACGAACAAACCTTGCTTCCAGATTCCCTTTGTCACAGGTAGATTGTACCGCCTGGCTCATTCCGCTGCGGCCACGGTCAGGCAGATCTGGTCCATGGCATGAATCGTGGCCTTCTCATCGCCGTTTTCCGGCAGATGTCCATTGACCAGGATGGAAAAGACCAGGGTCTGGCCGCGGCTGGTCGTCAGATATCCGCTGAGCGTGCTCACCTCGCTCAGCGATCCAGTCTTGGCTTCGATTCGTCCATCGAGCGGCGTACCCCCAAATCGCTCTTCCAGAGTTCCATCGGCCCCACCCACCGGCAGGCTTTTGCGCCATTCCGCACCCCATGGCTGGTGCGCTGCATAGGCCAGCAACGTCGTGTATGCCCGAGGCGTGATCAAGTCGCTCATGCTCATTCCAGATCCATCGTGAAAGAAGAAATCGGAGGCGGGTACCCCTGCCTGGAGCAAGAACTGCCGCACCACCCGGACGCCCTGCGCATAACTTCCATCCGTGCCAAACATCTTGCCCAGCATGCGCAGCAGAAGCTCCGCATGCAGGTTCTGGCTCACCTTATTTGTGACCATAATGTCCTCGGCCACAGGGGGCGACTGGTGCGTCGCCAGAACCGTCCTGCCAGCAACGGGCGCTGCGAAGGTGGTCAGCTGGGCCGGTTGCAGAGCAAGCGGCTGCGCCTGCTCCAAGCCATAGTCCTGCGTTACGGTGCTCAGCCGATGCTGCGCACGTGCCGCCCCCTGGAACGCAATTCCCTTCTGCACCAGAAGCATCTGCAGAGAGCGCGCAGCAAACTCTGCCGGGTCTTCGATTGCCATGGGAGCTGTATATCCCTCCGGAGAGATCGTGCCCCAGAGGCGCACCGTACGGGATCCCGGCATCCGATCCAAACCGGGTTCGGCAACCTCGGCACTGGCTGCCACGGTGGCGGCATTCTGGAGCGTATAGAACGGAGTGGCTGGCACCCATGCTGCCTGGGTTGCACCCAACCCTGCGGCCTGCACATGCAGATGTACCACGTTGTCGTCCAGCGTGACGGCAGAAACAGGCGCGCCATAGCTCCAGACCAGATCATCCCATCCCCAGCCCACGCCATAGGGCTCCCATGGGAATAAAGTGTCATCCCCAACGATATCCCCGTCAATCGCGCGTATGCCGTGGGCGGCAAGCTGATCCACCATTGCGGAGAGATCGCCGAGCGGGTCGCGCAGAGGCTCCGGATGCTGCTCGGCCTCCTTGCGATTGCGATAGGGATACAGGCGGGCACTCATGGTTGGATCTCCCGCACCCAGCAGAATCAAGTTGCCGTGCAGTGTGCCCGTAGCATCCACCGTGCCATCGGTTACCAGCCGCGTGGTCCAGGTGAGCGTATTCACCGGGAGCAATGCCGATACGGCAGCGGTGGTCAGCAGCTTGGTATTCGAGGCAGGCGTGAAGCGCTCCTTGTCATGGTAGGCAAAGAGCGGGCGACCATCGAGAGTGGTGATGCGTACGCCCACATGCGCCTGAGCCAGGGCAGGCGAAGCCAGAATGGGCAGCAGTCGGGCAGAGAGTGCGGACGGCTTCAATGCTGGGGATGCAGCGAAACACTGATTGCCCATCAGACCGGCAACAGTACCCGCCACAGCCATCAGGAGGCGAACATGAGGGAAGAAGCGAAGAAAGGGGCGCAGCATAGGCGGAGTGTAGAGCACGATGCGGCCCTGGGTGAAGGAAAAACTGCTTACTTAGCTCGGATTTTGGCCCGTATCCAGAGGCTGCCGAAGACGAAGAAGGCAATAATCCAAACCACTACGGCAGCAGGAAATCCGCAGTAGCGATAGGTGTCGGCGTAGTTGATGGAATGATGCCCGAGCTGGTTCCAGAAAAGCAGTCCAAAGATGGACAGTGCCGTGACCAGAAAGAAGGTGAAAAAGCCGGAAGCTGCCGCCAGCAAAATACTGGTAAAGAAGCCAAAACCATCCAAAGGAAATCCTAGAAAGGTTCCGCTGCGTTGCGTCGTTGACTCCTGCTCGGTCATGGATCTCCCTCGGGACATTCCGGCGACGGATGCTGTTGGAAAGCCCTGTGCACCGGTATGCTTGCATGTTTAGTATAGGAAACAATGACGACCTCTGCCCAGCTTGAGTTGTGGTCTGCCGAAAAAGTAGCCACGCATACAACCATTGCCACAGCTTCCAACGGGCTGCGTTTCACCAGTTGGGCTGAGGCGCGCATCTCGCATGCGGAGATGGAGCATCTGGTGAACGCGGTGCCGCGAGTGCTGGCTCCGGCGCTGGCAGATCGTTGCTACTACTTTGTGCCGCTGGTGCTCAGCGAAGGCAGCACGGTCATGGTGGCGCCAACACACACCGAGGAGATGGCAGAGCGGGCCATCTGCCACCGCGATGTTCCGCTGGGCATCATCAAGGCTGTCTTTCTCTCATCCCGACTGACAGAGGATCGCTTCGGGCTGAACTTTGAGTTCTGCATCAACGTGGCGCATAACTTTGTGGATGCCATCGGCGTGCCTGCGGAGTTCGGGGAGCTTGTCTGGTCCCAGGCGCAGGCTGAGGTGCGGGGAGAAACCAGTCGCGATGCATGGGATGCGCGACGTAAAGCATTCCAGACGGATGCCGAAGCCGCCGGACAGGCCGGCAACGAGCGGGCTCGGAAGGAATACGAAGAAGCGACCTTCTGCGATTCGCTGGCTATCTACATGCTGTCGCTTGTCACAGACGTGGACTATCAGGATCTGCGCGAGCGGGAATATCCGCTGCTGGCAGCCCCGGCACTGGCCGAGCGGCTACGCATGATGGCGCGGCTGTTCCCGGCCAATGAAGGCTACGAATTTCTCATTCGCTATCGCCGACGAAGTTGAACCGGCAGAGCCGTGCATTGGTTCGCATACGCAGCCGCATTCCCAATGACTGCCCCCGGTTATCCCTTGCGCGCACGCACCTTGAACCAGATGGGAGTTCCTTCAAATCCGAAGGCCTCTCGAATCTGGTTTTCCAGAAAACGCTGAAAGGCAAAGTGCAGCTTGATCTGCCGGTCTGTAAACAGCACGAAAGTCGGAGGAGAAACAGCCGCCTGCGTGATGTAGAAGATGCGCACCCGCTTGGCCATAGGGACCGTGGCACGCTGAAAATCCACCCGATCCAGGAAGCGGTTCATCTGCCCGGTGGAGATGCGCTTGCGACGCTGGCGACCCACCCGGTCAATCGCGCGGAAGAGCCGGTCCAGATTCTCGCCCTCTGCAGCTGAGATGAACAGCACCGGAGCATAATCGAGGTATTTCAGTGAACGCCGCAGTTGCTCCTCGTAGATCTTGCGATCCGCGGGAGGCTTGCCA
>JAKBAG010000243.1 GCA_021809235.1 Acidobacteriota bacterium | reverse complement strand
GCAGCCGCTCCAGCGATGGGCAACTGGTGATTGAAGTGGAAGACGATGGCGTCGGGATGGTCGAGCGCCAGATGGTGGCCGAGCACGGGACTGGTATCGGCATGCGGCTGGTGCGTGACCGGCTGCGGATGCTATACGGGTCCAGGGCATGTTTCACGGTGGAGTCGCGCCCGGGCCGCGGTACGCGGGTATGTTTGAGCCTGCCTGTGGCGGGTCCGGCTGCAGCAGCGATTTCCAGTCCGGATCAGTCGATCAGCGAGCGGTAGAAATCCACGTAACGAGGAATGATGCGCGTTGAGCAGAAGCGATCCTGCGCGGTTTTTCGCGCTGCCTGACGCATGGCCGCATGTCGTTCGCTGTCCTGCAGGAGTGCGACTGCAGCGGCAGCCATGCCATCCACATCGCCGATGGGGAAGAGCAGTCCGTCGTGGTCGTGGGTGATCAACTCCGGAACGCCACCCACCTGGGTGGCAATGGCCGGAGTCTGGCATGCCATCGACTCCAGTGCAGCCAGACCGAAGGACTCGTTTTCGCTTGGCATCAGCAGAAGGTCGGCAAGCGGAAGCAGATCGTGGACGCGATCCTGCTTGCCGAGAAAATGAATGCGATCATGAATACCCAGGGAATGGGCCAGCCACTCGGCAGTAGAGCGGTCCGGACCGTCTCCAATGAGCGCGAGCCGAGCGGGAAGCTGCCGGGCAATGCGGGCAAAGGTCTGCACGACATCGACCACGCGCTTGACGGGTCGGAAGTTGGACAGGTGCATCAGCAGAAATTCATCTGGAGAGGCGAAGCGGGCGCGCATCGAAGCGCGCTGTGCCGCATCGCGAATGGGCTGGTATTGGTCGCAGTTGACGAAGTTGTGGATGACTTCAATGGGGCGCGAAATCGAGAAGTTTTCTATGGTTTTGTCGCGCAGCCATCCGGAGATGCTGGTGACGCCATCGCTCTGCTGGATAGCGTACTGGGTGATCGGAAGATAGGAGTGGTCCATACCGACGAGAGTGATGTCAGTGCCATGAAGCGTGGTGACAAACGGAAGATGGCGCGAGCGTGCGGCCAGCATCTGGCGGGCCAACAGTGCGCTGACGGAGTGGGGAATCGCGTAGTGTACATGGAGCAGATCCAGCCCGTAGTATTCGGCAACCTCTGCCATGCGTGAGGCCAGCGCCAGATCATAGGGCGGGAATTCAAAGAGCGGGTAATTGGAGACTGGCACTTCGTGATAGCAGATGCCTGTTTCCCGACCGGAAAGACGGAAGGGTTGCGAGTAACTGATGAAGTGAATCTCGTGACCGAGCGCAGCCAGTTCAATGCCCAGCTCCGTGGCAACTACGCCACTGCCGCCGTAGGTGGGGTAACAGGTGATACCGATGCGCATGTTCGACAACCTTCTTTTCCGGATGAATGATCCTTGCCATTGGACGCAACAACGCAGGTCTGCGATGCGGAAACTGTGCCAGAAATCGCTTTATTCCCGTGTCATCCTTCTGGGATAGCGGCAAAGGAGACGCGGTGCAGACTGGATGCGGTCGAGACGACTTGCAGTGCATGGATTTCTGTCGCGCGCGAGCTGCGAAGACGGGTGCGGATCTGCTCCAGTGCTGCGTCGTTATAGCCAGGATGGGTGACCATCTCCCAGCATCCATCCGGTATCGCGCTGAGAAATTGACTAACGAGCGCACGATCCAGCGCACCGGTGGCCAGCACAGCGATGGCTCCGCTCGTGGTGACAAAGCCGTGCCGGGCAACGGTCCCGAGAAAACTGCGCCGGAAAAGCTGGAGTATGCGGAAGGGAATCTGCCGTGCAATCGGCACAGAAGGCGTGAGCCGCCGACTCCATGCCGGCTCAAAGGGATTGCGGATGCGATGGATGCCGGCCCTGCGTGCGGCCCGCAGGACTGGGCGCAAAATGGCCGGGAACTGATGCAGATGCTTGTGCGTGTCCACATGGGTGAGCGCGACACCGGCACGCTGCAGGCGCAGGATTTGTGCATAGGCTTCGGCCTCCAGCAGCTCTTCCCGCTGGCTGCGACCCATGCCTGAAGTAAAGAGCGCGCGCAGAAGCTGACCGGGGGTGGCAGGCAGCATCCCCTGTCCGTCGGGTCCTGGTGTAATCCACGGGCAGCGGTGCTGCAAGGCTGGATCCAGGCAGGAGACGCCATCGACGAGAACGATATGGCAGCCGACGCCCAGCCCTGGCGTGCACCGGGCAAGCTGAATGGCGTCCTCCGTGGCTGGAGCCGCGGCCATGAGCGTTGCGCTGGTCAGGCAACCGGAAGCCACCAGTTCCACGATGGCGCGATTGACGCCCGGAGTGAGGCCGAAGTCATCGGCGTTGAGGATGAGTTGCCGCACGTGGCTGAGTGTATCAGGCAAGCCGCAGGCGAAAGTCGTGCGGCAGGTGGCTTTGCCGTTTGATGTTCAGGCGGCAGCAAAGTCAATAAACCCGCGCTCCGGATTCGTGCCAACCAGCCGGACCTCGAGTTTGTCTCCGACGTCCAGACCGCGCGCTCCGTGAATGAGCATGCCTTCCACATGCGGCTCCAGGGCGCGAACAAAAGTTCCGGCATGGCTGACGCCGGTAACGATGGCGCGAAAGTGCTGGCCGATGCGTTTGTGCAGCACGACGGCGGCGATGCGCTTGGCCATCTCGCGCTCCACATGGCGTTCGTTATCCTCCATGAGGGTGCATCGTGCGGCAATGACAGCGAGGCGCTCGGCGGAGTATGGCGTGGGCGCAGCGGCCAGATGAGCCTTCAGCAGCCGCTGCGTGACCAGATCGGCGAAGCGACGATTGGGCGCAGTGGAGTGCGTATAGTCCTGCACGGCAAGGCCGAAGTGTCCCGGAGAATCATCACCAGGACGAACCATCACATATTCGCCGGGGCCCATGAGCTTGATGATGGTGAGTGATAGATCGGGGAAGCGGATGGGATCCTCTTTACGACGCTGGCAGAGAAAATCATTGAGGGCTTTTGAGTCCGGAGTGGCGGGCAGGGTGGTGCCGAGTTCGCCTGCGACCTGTACGATGCGGTCCCATCGTTTTGGAATGCGGACAACGCGACGGATGGAGGCAAGGCGGGCAGAGTCGAGCGTGCGCGCCATCACGCCGTTGGCGGCCACCATGAACTCTTCGATCAGGCTTGTGGCGCGGTTCTTTAACTGACGGGCGAGGCTTACAGCCTCTTCGTGAACCATAACGGGCCGCGTCTCGATGGTCTCCAGATCGAGTGCTCCGTGCTGGAAACGCCCTCCCACCATGCTGCGTGCTGCCTGATCCTGAAGTTGGATCTGTTTGGCCAGCTCCGGATTGCGCCGGATTTTTTCTGGAGCATCCGCCGAATCGGAAAGCCAGGCTCCGACGGCATTGTAGGTGAGTTGGGCATGGTTGCGAACGAGTGCGCGATAGACGCGACCATCGGTTACGATGCCGTTGGAGTCCACGACGAACTCTGTGACAATCGCAGCACGATCCTCGTTCTCATTGAGGGATGTGATCCCTTCGGAAAGCTCAACAGGAAACATGGGGAAGACGGTTACGCCGGTGTAGACGCTAGTTGTCTGGCTTGCGGCGTGAGTGTCCAGTGCCGTATCCCGGTGGACAGTTCCATCCACGTCGGCAACGGCCACCCGCACGCGAATCCGACCATCATGCAAACGTTCGGCCCACTCGATCTGGTCGAGATCCCGCGAGGTATCGTTATCAATCGAGGACCAGAGCAGCGAACGCATGTCTGCAACGGGTGAGTTGTGACCCGCCTGCGGCAGCGATAGACCCCTTGCCAGCAGGAGGGCCAGCTCACGCTCTGCATCCTTCGACAATTGTGGTTCGAAGCCGTGCTCCTGCATGGAGGCCAGCGCGGCAGCCTTGAGGTTAAAGGAACGCGATGCGGTCAACGGGAATCCTCCTGGAGGCCGGATGGAGCAGCCAACTCAGAAGGCTATCGCATGGAGCCTGTACTGCGCACTGGCTGGATGCGGAGAGTCTGTCGATACTCGAGCTGCGAGGGGCAGGGAAGCCATGCTCGCAGCCATGCCGAAACGAACGGTACCCAAAGGCGAAGATGACAAACTCCATGGTGCGGTATGATGGAGGAGACGCTGGAATTCTCAAGAGTATCCGGGTCTGCTGTATGCCCGCAGTCTGGGGCGGTTAGCTCAGTTGGTTAGAGCGCCTGCCTTACAAGCAGGATGTCGGGGGTTCGAGTCCCTCACTGCCCACCATCCCCCCTTCCCAAGCCATCCAAGAACACCCTAGAGAATATGCAAATACCCTCTAAACATTAGAGATGTCGTATTTCTACGTCCAAAGGCGTACTATCGAAGCCAAGTCCTGCGGGGGGTACTTCGGGGGGTATGCTGATTTTCAAAGGGGGGTACTTTCCCAAGTAGGGGTATTTGGAGGTTGCAATGGCGCTGACCGATACGGAAATTCGCAAAGCTCGACCTGCTGA
>JAKBAG010000017.1 GCA_021809235.1 Acidobacteriota bacterium | reverse complement strand
GCAGGGGCTGTATTCCGTTGGCCAGATGCATCTCTACGTCAACCGCGGCCTGGGTACAGTCGGTGTTCCCTTCCGCTTTGACTGCCCTCCGGAGATCACCGAAATCACCCTGCTCAGCGCACCTGCTCTATAGGCTTGCGGACACGGTGCGCTGTGTGGACAGCCAGGCACTCAAAAGCAGTCCCAGCACCACAGCCGCTGCGGCAAACAGATACATGGCAGGAAATCCCCATCCGCCGATGATGGCTCCGGCCACCGGGCCGGTGATCATCATGGCAAAGTCCATGAAGACTCCGTAGGCTGCCAGAGCCGTGCCTTTATCCTGCGGCGGAATCGGGCGCACCGCTTCTACGCCCAGTGCCGGGAAGACCAGGGAAAAGCCAAAGCCGGTCAATGCTGCGCCGGCATAGGCCTCAAGGCGTGTCTGCGCGCTCCACAGCAGGCACAGGCCAAGGGATTCCAGCAGGAAGCAGACGGTGGCCACGCGATATCCGCCTACCCGGTTGATCCAGCCGGCGAACAATAGGCGCGCACTGACAAAGAGAGCGCCAAAAATCGTCAGCGCGAAGGCTGCGCCAGCCCAGTGCCGGTGCGCAAAGTCAAGCGTAATAAAAGTAGCCAGCACACCAAAGCCAATGCTGCCCAGGCCCAGTCCGATTCCCTGCGCCGCCACACGCCGGAAGACATGGTGATAGGGCAGTTTTTCTCCATGCACAATCGGCGCAGCCTGCTGGCGCAGAGCTATCAACAGCGGAACAAAACCCATGGCAGCAATGGCAATCCCCACCCACCGATACCCCAGAAACGTGAGCAAACCCACGCCAAGCGGCGCACCCAGTGCCACGCCGCCGTAGGTGCAGATTCCGTTCCAGGAGATCACCGCCGCCGTATTCTCGACTCCGACGCCCCAGATTCCCCAGATCGTTGCGCCCGTCCCCACCAGACTTTCACTGGCTCCCAGCGCAAGCCGCGCGGCAAACAGTAGCGCAATCCCCTCCAGATGCCGGTTCAGCAGTGCAGCACTGGCCACCATCAGCCCGCCGCTCAAGCCGCACAGCAGCAGTCCGGCACTCACGGCAAATCGTGCGCCGCGCCGGTCAATGATCATCCCGGCCCAGGGCCTGGTCAGCACGGTTGCCACATACTCCAGACTCACCACCAGCCCGGCCAGCATCGTGCTATAACCTAGCCTCAGATGCACATAGCCGGGCAGCACGGCCAGCTGCATGCCAATCGTCGTGTAGCAGATCAGGCTGTAGACAACGAAGGAAAAGATGCGGGCATTCAGCGTAAGATTGGACAGTCCGCCAGTGCTCCGCGTGGGGGCAGTCATTCGTGACATTAGTATCCTCAGTATACGAATTCTGCGCCGCGCAAACCCACTGTTCTCAGGCATCCAGCAGCATATCTGCCACCGCTGAGGCCGCGCTGGCCGCCGCCACGGAGTGTACGCGCAGAATGGAAGCCCCGCAGAGAATTGCTGCCGTCAGCCCGGCCAGACTGGCCTGCTCCACCGCGGTGCGGCTGCTTACTTCCCTGCCGACCCGTTGTGCCAGTGCATGGCGCAGAAACGACTTCCGTGAGAGACCTGCCAGCAGCGGCCGTCCAAGGGAAAGCAACGAGCTCTGCCCACGAAGCAGCGCGAAGTTTTCCTCCATCCGCTTACCGAAACCATATCCCGGATCCAGCACCACGGCCTCATCGGCAACTCCTGCATCGTAAGCCCGTCGCAGCGACTCCGTCAGTCCATCGGTGACCAGCTGTACCACGGCCTCGCCACAGAGCTGCGGTTGATGCCTCCACTCGTCGGGGCGACCTCGCGTATGCATTAATACAACTCCGCAGCCGGCGGCAGCGCACACCGACGACATTTCGCTGTCCCAGTGCAGGCCGCTTACGTCGTTGATCACATCTGCACCGGCTTTCAGAGCTGCACGTGCTGTGGCTGCCTTGTAGGTATCCACAGAAAGTACCGCCTCCGGTCTAGCGCGGCGCAGCATCTCCAGCACCGGCAACAGCCGATCCTGCTCCTCAGCTGCGCTCACTGCCGCCTGCTGCGGATATCCGGCGTGCGAGCCGGGGCGCGTGCTCTCGGCTCCCAGATCCAGAATGGCGGCTCCATGGCGCAGCATCCGAAGCCCATGCTCGACGGCACGCTCCGGTTCCAAAAACCGTCCTCCATCGGAGAACGAATCCGGCGTCAGGTTCAGCACGCCCATGATCTCGGTGCGCGCTCCCAACTGCAGCACACGCTCACGGAGCTGCCATCGATGATGCGGACGGGGAAACAGCTTCTCTTCCGGATGACTCATGTTTCGTCACTGCTCAACTGGCTGCCGCAGTCTGTCCTGCGCGCTGCGCAGACTGGATGCGAATCGAGACATGGACCAGTCCCAGTGCGGCCGGAGTCACGCCGGGAATCCGACTCGCCTGCCCAATCGTCGCAGGACGAACGCGGCCGAGCTTTTCCTGCATCTCGCGGGAGAGTCCGCTGATCCGCGTGTAGTCCAGCCAGTCCGGAATAGACACCGCTTCGGCATCCTTCAGCTTCTGGATCGCTCGCCGCTGCTGGTCCAGATAGCCGGAGAACTTGATCTCCGTCTCTACCGCACGCAACTCGTTGCGGCGTATTGCCGCCAGCGCATCCGGTGCTCCGTGCAGCATGGGAGCCAGTGCCTCGTCGGCGACGATCCGGTCGGCAATCGCTGGCAGAATCCGCTCCATCGTAATCTCCGGCCGACGTAGCAACTGCGCCCACGTCTGTCCGGCCACTGCGCTCAGTGACAAGTCCGGCACCACGGATGCCAGCCGCTCGGCCTGCAGTTTTTCTGTCTCCAGCAGTCGTTGCAGCCTGTGCATGCGCTGCTGCTTTTGCTCAAACTCCTGCCAGTGCTCGTCGGCAATGAGTCCCAACCGGCGGGCGTGCGGCGTCAGTCGACGGTCCGCGTTGTCAATCCGCAGATGCAGCCGAAACTCTGCCCGCGAGGTGAACATCCGATACGGCTCATTGGTGCCCTTGGAGATCAGGTCGTCAATCAGGATGCCGGTATAGCCTTCACTGCGGTCCAGTGTGAACGACTCGCGCTCCTGCACCTGCAATGCGGCGTTGATTCCGGCCATGATTCCCTGGCATCCAGCCTCCTCGTATCCGCTGGTGCCATTGATCTGCCCGGCCAGAAACAATCCCCGAATGCACTTCACCTGGAGCGTGCGATCCAGTTCGGTCGCATCCACGCTGTCGTATTCGATGGCGTAGCCAGGACGCAGCATCTCGGCAGTCTCCAGGCCCGGAATCGAACGCACCATCTGCCACTGCACCTCCATTGGCAGCGAGGTAGACATTCCGTTCACATAGACCTCGTGCGTTGAAAGCCCTTCCGGCTCCAGAAAAAACTGGTGCTGTGCCTTGTCGGGAAACTTGACGATCTTATCCTCAATCGAAGGGCAGTATCGCGGGCCAACACCTTCAATCTGCCCGGAGTACATCGCAGAACGTCCCACGTTTTCGCGAATAATCCGCATGGTCTCCGGCGTTGTCCATGCAATGTGGCAGCTTATCTGAGGCTGCCGAATCTGCCGAGTGCGAAAGCTGAAGGGGGTGGGAGCGGCATCGCCTGGCTGCTCCTCAAAAGCCTCCCAGCGAATGGTTCGCCCATCCAGCCGGGGCGGCGTCCCTGTCTTCAACCGCGTGGTGCGCAGGCCCAGCCGGCGCAGCGCCTCACCCAGCAGCACGCTGGCCGGCTCGCCGCTTCTGCCTGCCGGATACCGTTCCTCGCCGCAATGAATGAGCCCATTCAAAAATGTTCCCGTTGTGATAATTACCGCATGCGCATGCAGATGCCGACCATCACGCAGCTTGAGCCCCAGCACGCGTCGCATCGGTCTGCCCTGCCCATCACCGCACTCCGGGGCATCCTCCAGCAGCAGATCCACAGCCTCTGCCTGCCGGATATGCAGATTCGGCTGCGCCTCCAGCACTTCGCGCATCTTCACCCGATAGAGCGCCTTATCGCACTGCGCGCGCGGACTCCACACCGCAGGACCACGCGAGGTATTCAGCAGCCGGAACTGAATCCCCACCGCATCGGCCACCTCACCCATCACCCCACCCAGCGCGTCAATCTCCCGGACCAGATGGCCCTTGGCCACTCCGCCAATGGCCGGATTGCAGCTCATCTGCGCAATCAGGTCCAGATTCATGGTGATGATCGCCGTGCGCAGCCCCATACGCGCGGCCGCCATTGCAGCCTCGCAACCGGCGTGGCCTGCGCCAACAACGGCGATGTCGTAATGCTCGTGGAAACTCATGCCTGTTTTATTGTACGGAGAAGCCACTCCTATGCCTACTCCGACAGGCAGCAATGGTGCCGCAGCGGAATCTGCAGACCCGCTTCTGCATCCAGGAGCAATGATGCGCTGGCAACAGCACAGCGCTTAGAAATGCAGAATCACGTCGCCGGCTGCCGTAAAGACCGTCGCCTTGCGGCCTATATCATAGGCGCCACCATTCCAGCTGTGGTCCAGGCGAATCTCCGGGCGCAGCTGAACCGTGGAACCGAACCAGTGCTGCCAGGAAAGCGTGTTCTCCGTGTAGCGCGTGGCATAGCCGGTGCGCTGTCCCTTCTGGTCATCGAGCATGTCGCTGCGAAAGCCGATGGCATCATGCGCCGTCAGTTCATGCTCCACATAGTTCACCGCAGCATACTCCGGGGCAGTGCAACGCACCGCACCGAAGGCACAGAATGCACCGTTGGTGCCGGTTTCCAACGGCAGAGATCCGCCCACGGCTGGTACCTGTCGCTCGTACATGTACCAGGCCTCGCTGGCAATATGCCAGGTGCGCGAGAAGCGGTGATACCAGGTCAGATCGTACTGCTGTACGTTGTTATACGCATACTTTCCGTCATTGATGCCATTGGCGCAGGCATAGAGATCATCCCGGCTATTGGCAGTGTTGTAGCTCACACACGCAGTCGCCGAAGGCTTGGCATCGACTGTCCACGGGGCAACATCGTGCCCACCCGTCACGCCCGCCTGCACCAGCCACTGGTTATTCAACTTCACAGTTGCCACGGCGCCCGTATCGGTGAACGGATCCACCGAATACAGCAGGGAGTGGCTGTACATATAGTTGCCAGGGGCCAGTTGTGCTTCGATGCCAGGCAGTGAAATGAACCGGCCCACACGCACATTCATTCCCTGCGCCACTGCTGGGAAGTAGAGGTCCAGATACTCCATCGTCGGATCAAACCCATACTGATGGTGGTCCACATACCACTGCCGATAGCCGTATCCCTTGTCAATCGTGTAGCGATAATCCGTTCCATAGAGCGCAGTCAGGTGATAGCCCCAGTCAAAGTGCTTCTGCTGGACCGTGTTCGGCAACCGTTCCAGATAGACCACAGCCTGCCCCAGCTCCACTCGATTGGGATAGGCATCGTCGGAAATCGGATCATTGCGAAACCCGGCCGTGCTTGCATCTGCAGCCGCTTCCACCCAACCAAAGACCTTGCTGCGCGCCGCAGATGTTCGCGCATCCCCCAGCCAGGCAGTCATCAGCGGATAGCTGTTGCTGTCCGGCTCGCCTATCACCGGGGATCCGCCATAGCTCCAGTCCGAACCGGGGAACGGCGGCGAATCGAGCGGAGAAGGCGCACCGCGCCGCTCCGGCGTAGCTGGCGCGGCAGCCGTTGCAGGCTGCCAGTCCGCGCGATACGTACCGCTAAGGCGACGCAGAAAATTCACCCGGGGAGCATCCGGAAGCGATGCCGAAGCCTGCCCCTTTGCAACCAGAAAAGAAGCCGGTATCAGAATGAAAAAAAGTATGAGCGAACGAACCAGAGGGCGGCGACGAAAGAATTTGGGCAGCACTCGTTATCCAGATAGATATATTTTCTTCCCGCTATAAAAGAAGCCTATCAGACTCCGGCACTGTCCATCCCTCGTGATCCACGATTCTGCTACCGGCGGAGGATTTCATCTTCGAAGCTTCCCCATTTGGAAGTCTCGGCAGAATCTCCGTTCTATACTGCTTGCGAAGCAGCGCAGTCCCGTTGTGCTGCCGCCAAACCCCTTATTCCCTCAAGGAGTCCTCGCCATGCAGTCTCGTATTGTCGGAACCACCATGCCTGTCCTCGAATTCCAGCTTGACCACAACGACTGCATCATCTCCGAAGCAGGCGAGCTTTCCTGGATGTCGCCATCTGTCCAGATGACCACCCACACACAGTTCGGTGGTGGTGGCGGATTCTTTGGCGCCATCAAGCGCGTGGTCGGTGGCGGCTCCCTGTTCATGACCGAGTATCGAGCCTTTGGTTCGCCCGGCGAAGTCGCCTTTGCCACCCGCGTGCCCGGCCACATCGTTCCCGTGGAGGTCCATCCCGGACAGGAATACATGATCCATCGCCACGGATTCCTCTGCGCCACGGAGCGGATTCAGCTTTCCGTTGGCTTCCAGCAGTCGCTCGGCGCTGGCATCTTTGGCGGTGACGGCTTCCTGCTTCAGCGTGTCAGCGGAGACGGCACCGCCTGGCTGGAGCTTTCCGGTGAAGTGATTCCGCGAGATCTGGCTCCGGGAGAGACTCTGCTCGTCCATCCCGGCCACGTCGGCGCCTTCCAGGCCTCGGTCAGCTTCCAGATCACCACGGTGCGCGGCATTCGCAATCTCATCTTCGGCGGCGACGGCATCTTTCTGGCTGCACTCACCGGTCCTGGCCGCATCTGGCTGCAGACCCTGCCCATCGCCAAACTCGCGCATCAGATTCAACCCTACCTGCCCGGCAACACGCAGGAGAATGTCCAGAGCGGTGTAGTTGGCGGTATTGTTGGCTCCATCCTCGACGGCATGCGCTGAGCGACGCACGCATCCTGTCCAGTCGTGATCCGTATCCCAGGCTCAGGACTGGACAGGATGCCGAATCGCCTGCAACAGTGAGTCTAGCGGCATCTCATGTTCCGATCTCCGGCAAAATTGCGTTTTCGCCTGCTGGCTCTGCTTGCAACAGCTGCCCTGCCTGCCCTTGCCACTGCTCAAAAGACACCTTCCAGCGCATCCCCAGCTAATTACGTCGGCTCGGAGGTCTGCGCCGACTGCCACAAGAGCATTGCCGAAAGCTTTGCCCAGGTAAGCATGGGCCACTCGCTGGTCGCAATCTCACCGCGCCTTCTCTCCACGCTGCATCTCCCGGCCTCCTACACCGATCCGAATACCCATCACTCCTACACGGTTTACGCGCAGGACGGTAAGCTCTGGCAGTCAGAGTATGAACTCGCGACCGGAACATCCGACCAGGAGGTCTTCCGCGCCACGCACGAGATTCGCTGGATCATCGGTACCGGGGAAAACGGAATCGGCGGGCTGCTCACGCGCGGTGGCTATCTCTTTCAGGGTCCCATGTCCTATTACACCCAGGCAGGTAAATGGCTCCTGTCGCCTGGCTACCAGCACGGCGACTACGGCTTCAACCGCATCCTCCAGCCGGGTTGCATCTCCTGCCACAGCGCACGTCCACGACCCATCGCCGGCATCGATGGCAAATATGCGGAACCGCCCTTTTCGCACCTCTCCATTGGCTGCGAAAACTGCCACGGCCCCGGCTCAACCCACGTAGAGGCCATGGACCAGGGCAACCGACACTCCCGCCCGGATCCGACCATCGTCAATCCCGCCCACCTTACCCGCCAGCTCTCGGACGATATCTGCATGTCCTGCCATGAGCTGGGCGACGCACGCATCCTGGAAGCCGGACGCACCTACCAGGACTTCCGTCCTGGCCAACCACTGGCGAAGACTTTGGCCATCTTCACCATCGCCCCCAGCCGTCAGCAACCACCGGACAAGGATCATCTGGAGCCATACTCCTCCATGATTCTCAGCAAGTGCTACCGTGCCAGCCTGAGCCAACCTGACGCGCGGCAAATGCGCTGCACCACCTGCCACGACCCCCACGTGGAACCCACCCACGCCGATGCCCCCGCGTACTACAATCCGAAGTGCCTTCAATGCCACACCCGGTCCAGTTGCACAGAATCGGCTGCACTGCGACGCGCCACCGCTCCGGCCGACAACTGCATCGGCTGCCACATGCCACGCAGGCCCATCACCACCATCTCCCACACCTCTGCCACCAACCATCGCATTCTCGCTCGGCCGGATGAAGCACTCCCTGACTCCATCTATCAGCAGTCCACGCCGCAGTTGCCAGACCTGGTCAATCTCGATCCGTCTCCTTCGGCTCCCGTTCCTGCGCTGCGCACTCGTATGCTTGCCTACCGGATGCTCATGGATCGCGCGCCTGCTCTGCACGATGACTGGCTCCAGACCCTGAGCCAGCTGGAAAAAACCGACGCCGCCGATCCCGTTGTGCAGACCAACCTCGGGCATCGCGATCTTCTCGATCAGCACTACACCGAAGCCATCGACCATCTTCGACTGGCAGTACAGGCCAATCCCCAGCAGCCGGAGGCCTGGGTCGATCTCTCTGAGGCACAGGCTCGAGCCGGCGATATCCCCGGCTCGATTCAATCAGCCCGGCAGGCCGTTGCCAGCAGCCCCTTCGCAGCTCCGCTTCAGAAGACCCTGATTGCGCGCCTCATTGATGCCCAGCAGTACGATCAGGCTGTCGCGGCCATGCGCCAGTACCTGTCCCTATTCCCCGAGGACGACTTCATCCGCAAGGCGTTGGCCATCGCACAGCAGTAGCCTCCCACATCCTGAACCCATCCCTGCCTGGTTCAGCCCTACGGATTGAAACTTTCCTCGTCACCACATCGTCATCTGGAAACATGACAATCGGCTGGCTTCGCGGGCGCTGTCCCGGGAACCTTTCTGCTCGTTGGGAGCCGAAAGCCAAGCAAATTGTACGGATGGGGGTATTGTGCCTGCTATCCGTGGCATCGGTTGCGCAGTGGCCTCGCGCCATTGCGCAGCCAGCCCATGCACGCCAGTTGCAGTCTTCCTATCTCGGCTCCCAATCCTGCAAGCCCTGCCATGCAGCCATTGCCTCTAGCTTTTCCCGCAGCAGCATGGGGCGTTCGATGGTTCCTGCCTCCACCGATGCCGTCCAGCACTTTGGCGTTCCACAAAGTTTTTATAACTCCTCTTTGGATCGCCATTACGCCATTGCCGTCGCCAACGGCAATGTCCTGGAAAGCGAATGGCAATTGGCCGCCGACGGCCATACCATTTTCCGTGACACCCAACCCCTGCGCTGGATCATCGGTGCCGATGCCAATGGCTTTGGTGGCATTGTGGATCGACAAGGCTATCTGACGGAAGCACCAGCCTCCTACTATCCCAGCATCGCGCGATGGGATTTGTCACCGGGCTATCAGCGGGGAGACTATGGCTTCAATCGCATCGTTGCGCCCGGCTGTATCTTCTGCCATAGCGGGCGTGCGCGCCCTGTTCCGGGTGTACTTGGAAAATATCAGGAGCCTGCCTTCTCGCAGCTGGCCATTGGTTGTGAAAACTGCCACGGTCCTGGCTCCGCGCATGTCCAGGCCATGAACGCCGGCAAGGCCTGGGCTCCCGGCAAGGATCCCACCATCGTGAATCCGCAGCATCTCAGCCGCAAGCGCTCCGACGAGATCTGCATGTCCTGCCATCAGACCGGTGATGCCCGTGCCTTCGAGCCTGGCAAATCCTACCTCGACTTCCGCCCCGGCCAGCCGCTGCAACACATCATGGCTATCCTCATGGTCCCGCCCACGCCTGATCATCCGCCGACGCGCGACCATGTCCAGCACTACTACTCGATGATCCTGAGCAAGTGCTATCGGGCCAGCCTCAGCCAGCCCGCCGGCAAGCAGATGCGCTGCATCACCTGCCACGATCCGCACGTGGAGCCCACGCATGCCGAAGCCCCGGCATGGTTCAATTCCCGCTGCATGCAGTGCCACACCGTGTCCAGTTGCACCGAACCGGCAGCCCTGCGCCACGCTACTACACCGGTGGACAACTGCATCGGCTGCCACATGCCGAAACGAGATGATTTGGCGCTCTCCCACAGCGCGCTCACCAACCACCGTATCGTGCGCGATGCCTCCGAGCCGTTTCCCGCCGTTGCCTTTCACCAGACCACAGCCGCGCTGCCTGACCTCATCGATCTGGACAGCGAACCCGGTGTGTCGCCGGCCCCGCTCACCCTGCTCGATGCCTATGACCAACTGCGCCACGACCACCCGCAATATCAGGCGGACTATGACCAGTTGCTCACCCGCCTGGCGGCGCAGCTGCCACACAACGCACATGTGCTGGCCCTGCTGGGGCATCGCGAATGGAAGCAGGGAAACACCGCGGATGCCCGCACCCATCTGCTGCAGTCGGCCAAGCTAGACGCAAATCAGCCCTCTGTTTATGCGGACCTTTCGGCCATCGATGCCAGGCTGGGCAATGCCGAGTCCGCCGTTGCCTTCGCACAGAAGGCTGCGAATCTGGACCCATTCAATGAAAACCGTCGCCACGATCTGGTCCTGCGCTTGATCGATGCCCAACAGTACCAGCAGGCCGTCGCGGTGATGCAGCAATATCTTGCTGCATTTCCTGAGGATGCCTTCCTGCGCAAGGCCCTGGCCATCGCCAATCAGCCTTGAGCCTCTTTTGTTCAGCTTTGTCTCGGCAGGGAATCCGGCCTACTCGTAGTAGGTTGCCGTGGTCGTATCCGTCTCCCAGATCGTGCAATCCTTCACCTGCACCCGACCCTTGGTCATCTCCAGCAGTTGGGCGCTGGTTTCTTCATAGAAATACCGGGCAAGATTTTCCGCTGACGGATTGATACGCGTAAACGGCTCTAAATCATTCAGCATCTGGTGATCGATGCGCTCAATCACCGGGCGCATCACCTGCTTCAACAGCTTGAAGTCCAGCAGCAGACCGGCCTCATCCAGCTCCCGGCCCACCAGCGTTACGCACACTTTGTAATTGTGACCATGCGGGTTCTCGCACTTGCCGCGGTAGTTGCGCAGATAGTGCCCCGAAGAAAATCCTGATTCCACTGTTACTTCGTACATGTTCCTCTTGCCTTTCGATGTGCTGCGCACCCTTCTTCATCTCTTAGGATCGTCGCCTGCGGGCTCGTTCAGCCATCCGTCGCTCTTCGCTGCGCCGATCCACCTGCTCAAACAGGTGCGTCAAAATTCCCACCAGCGCCGAAGCCAGCCCACCGACCAGCATCAACAGGGAGAGCGACTTCCAGAGCGTGCCGTTTGCTGGCAACCCCGGCTGAAAACTGGACGGAACAAAAGCCATTCCGGCCGAAAGTACTGCCAGCACACCCAGCGTTGCAGCCAATCCATAAAAGTTGCGCGACATGCAGCCTTAGCTCCACTCCTATTGTATGCGGCCCGGGGTCACGCTACCCTCGCAGGGCGGTACCGATTGTTCCAGCACTCATTTCCCTTATCGCCAGACAAATAGCCCGAAGATGAAACTTGGGTCCGACGCAGCCTGCCCAGCCTGCCGCGCAAAAGATGCCGCATCCCCCAGCCTGCCATTCCAGGCAAAGCCCACATAGGGCGCCAGATTTCGCCGAATCTCATAGCGCATTCGCAGCCCTGTATCTACCTCGGACAATCCAGAACCCACGCCGCGCCGCCGATCATCCCGGCTGTACAGGTTCAGTTCCACCTCCGGCTGTGCAATCAGTCGCTGCGTCAGCAGCAGATCCTCCATGGCCATTACGCGCCCGGCCACCCGAGCTCCGTTACGCAGATAGAGCGTCGGTGCCACCTGCAGGTGAAACGGAGCCAATCCCTCCATGCCCACCGCCAGCCACGCTCGCGCTGGCCCGGAGTCCAGATCCGCACGCAAACCCACCTGACCATCCAGATACCGGACACGCGGCAGCGGACGGTCATACAGCAGTTCCTGATCCCCTTCCTCTACTACGCCAGCTTCAGCCAACCCTTCCGACTTCACCCACAGGCGATTTGTATCGCCCCCATGCCATGCCTCGCCATCCCAACGAAATCCGGAGACCGGACCCACCATCCGCGCCTCCATCTGATCCAGCCAGAGATGCGTCCACTGCATCGGCGGCATCGCAGCCGTCATCGACTGCGCGCCCGCTGCCGAACCAGCCAGAATGGCGTATACCATCGCGATGACGCATGCAGTAACAGGCAGCCACTTCCCTTGCAGCATCCACAATCCAGCCCTCATGCCGTTACCTCCACCACGCGGAACATCCCGGCATGCATGTGGTAAAGCAGATGGCAGTGAAAGGCCCAGAGCCCGGGCGTATCCGCCGTCACCAGGTAGCGCACCCGTTCGGCCGGTTTCACAATAATCGTGTGTTTGTACGGATTTCGTACCCCGTTGCCCGTCTCCAGCTCACTCCACAAGCCATGCAAATGGATCGGATGCTCCATCATCGTATCGTTCACAAGTTCCACGCGCACGCGCTCGCCGACGCGCATGCGAATCGGCTGAGCATCGGAGAACTTCTTCCCATCGAATCCCCAGACATAGCGCTCCATATTGCCGGATAAGTGCAGCAGAATCGTCCGCTCCGGTGGCCGGGGATCCACACCGTCATAGCGGGCGCGCAGGTCGGCGTAGCAGAGCACGCGCCGTCCATTGCCATCCAGTCCATCCCCAGCCTCATCCAGGCGTGCATGCACCTCCATCGCCACGTTATCCACCTGCGGCCCCAGTCGCAGTCCCGGATGCGCTGGCAACGGCTCAACCAGAGCAGGCACCTCTGGCAGCTTTTGCGGCGGCACGCCAGGTCCCGGCTGCGGTAGAGGTCCGGGAAACGGCCGTACCGCTGCAGCCGCAATCCTGCTCTGCGGTGGCGCAGCTTGGGATTCCCTGTGCATCTGCGCCATGTTATGCATTGAATGCATACCCATCATTCCTGCCATACCGGTCATGCCCGCCATACCCATATCCTGCATCGTGCGCACGGGCCGCGGGTCCATGGGCGGCACGACAGCCTGCATACCCCTCTGCGGAGCCAGCGTTCCCCAGGCGTAGCCGGAGCGATCTTCTGACTGGGCAAAGATTCCATAGGCACGTGCCTCCGCAGGCTGCACCACCACGTCGTAAATCTCTGCCGGGGCAAGCCGAATCTCATCCACTTCCACCGGCTCCACGGCATTGCCATCAGCCTCAATCACCGTCAACTTCAAGCCAGGAATCCGAAGATCGAAGAATGTCATCGACGAGCCGTTGATGATGCGCAGACGCACCCGTTCCCCAACACGAAACACTCCCGTCCAGTTGCCGCGCGGCGGCTGCCCGTTCAGCAGATAGGTGTAGGCCGCACCGGTCACGTCGGCAATATCCGAGGGACTCATATTCATCCGTCCCCACATCGCTGCCTGCTCCGCTGTCGGACGCAGCCCCTGCGCACGAACCTGATGCAGAAAATCCCCCACCGTCGTCCGGTGATAGTTATAAAAGTCACTCTGCTGTTTCAGGTTGCTGAAGATCGTCTCCGGCGCGACATCGGTCCAGTCGGAAAGCACCACCACATGCTCGCGCTCTGTCTCCACCGGCTCCGGCCCGCTGCCATCCACGACGAGCGCGCCATAGAGTCCTGTCTGCTCCTGAAATCCACTGTGGCTGTGGTACCAGTAGGTACCGCGCTGCATTACCGGAATCAGGTACTCAAACCGCTCTCCTGGAGCAATGCCGGCAAAGCTCAAACCCGGCACGCCATCCATCTCCGAAGGTAGCCGAATCCCATGCCAGTGGATGGATGTGGGCACACGCAGCCGGTTGGTGACGCCAACCGTGACCGTCTCGCCTTCTCGCCAGCGCAGCGTGGGCCCGGGCAGTACCCCACTCACCAGCGTTGCCCGTCGCCGAGTACCGGTCAAGTTCACCCAATGCTCGTCGATTACCAGCTCGAAATGCCGCCCCTGCAATCCTGCAGGCGACACGCGATCTTCTCCCCGTGCCAAAGCCCATCCCGCTGCCAGCGACCATCCGCTGGCGGCTACACCCAACACAAAACCTCGGCGGCTCATTGGTCGCAAATGCTCTCGCACAATTTCCATACTGAATCCACTTCCCTGCCCACAAGAGTCGTGCGCTCCTCGCAGGCTGCTACCATCGCTACGTTTGCACTCCTGCGCTGGTCGGGTATGCCCGTTGCGCAGTGCGAAAACCAACGGCAACTGTATCTGAGATCAAATGCGAAGAGGAGAACGCGGCAGCCGTGGCGGAAGTCCATCCTTCTGAGCCGTCAGCGCCACAAGTGCAGGTCGCAAATGTGGGGTCGCTCCGTTGGCCACGGAATCGGAAGCGGAGTCAGCCGTGTATCCATGCCCTCGTGGCGACCGAACAGCAGCCACCGAGGAGGCTGCGGCCATCAGCGCAGCCAGACAACGACCGCCTGCAGCAGCACGAAGATGGTAAGCCGCAGTCTGACCCTGCATCTGCTGACCAGGCATTGCCTGCGGACAGCAGGAGCTGCCCGGGGAAACAGCTCTTCCCGGCATTGTGTGCTGTGCGGCGCAGTGTAGCGCGCAGGCCAGCCCGGAAAATGGAGCCAGCACAATCGCCAAAATCAATCCGAAACTCAGCCGCTGCAGCATTAGCCTCAGACTAACGCATCCGAAGCAGACGGACAATTCCCGACGGCCTGTAGCTAGACCGCGTTGGTCTGCTCCTCCAGCACCAGCATGCCTTCCTCCCACTCTTTCGTGGCCTCTGCCAGTTGCTCGCGCAGTCCGGCTAACAACTGCGTCAGCCGCTCTGTTTCTGCTGCTGATACGTACTGGCCAAGTCCGGCTTCGGTCGTGGCTACTGCGGCCTCAAGCCGCGGAATCTCCTCTTCCAGAAATGCGCATCGCTCTTCGAGTTGCCGGATGCGAATCGGATTCAGCCGTCGAACCCGCGGCTTTGCCTCAGCGCCAGCCTCGGTTGTCGTCTCGCGTGCGGCACCGGAAGCAGCAGGTTGCAGGTTCTGACCTGTTTGTGAAATTACTGCGGTCTGCGCAGGTGCAGCAGGCTCGAGTACTTTACTGTCCGTGCCCTCCAGCTCTGCAGCCCGATCCCGCAGATACTCGGGAAAACTGCCCGTGTAGCTCGTCACCGTACCATCGCGTACTTCCAGCACGCGTGTTGCCAGCCGATCCAGAAAATAACGGTCGTGGGAGACAAAGATCACTGTGCCCGTGTAGTTCTCAATCGCCTCCAGCAGCACCTCTTTGGCACGCATGTCCAGGTGGTTGGTCGGCTCGTCCAACAGCAGAAAATTCGAGGGCGACACGAGTATGCGGGCCAATGCAAACCGATTCCGCTCCCCACCGGAAAGCACCCCAAGTGGCTTGAATACATCGTCTCCACGAAAGAGAAAACAGCCCAGCAGCGACCGCAGTTCCACTTCTGGCACACGCAGCGCCGCACGGCTGATCGACCCGAGCAGCGTCTCCGTCGGATCCAGCACCTTGTACTGGTCCTGCGCAAAATACTCGGCCAGCACATTATGTCCCAGCTTCAAGCTACCACTGCTTGGCTGCTCGGCCCCCACCAGCATCCGAATCAGCGTCGATTTGCCTGCTCCGTTCTTTCCTACCAGTGCGATTTTATCGCCGCGCTCGATGGTGAAGCTCACCTGCCGAAGCACTTCCTTGTCGCCATAGCATTTGCCTGCCTGCTCCACGGCAGCCACCGTGCGGCCTGACTGTGGAGGCTGCGGAAACCGGAAATGTACCACCGGCTCTTCGTCCGGAATCTCGATCCGTTCAATCCGCTCCAGTTCCTTGATCCGGCTCTGCACCTGCTTGGCCTTGGTCGCCTGGTAGCGAAATCGCTGGATAAACGCCTCCAGATGCTCAATCTGCTCCCGCTGGTTGCGATAGGCCGACACCAGTTGCGTCCGTCGTTCTTCGCGTGCCTGCAGATACTTTGAATAATTGCCAGCATAGATGTGCAGCCGCTTATTCCAAAGTTCCACCGTGCGATCCACCGTCACGTCCAGAAAATACCTGTCATGCGAGATCAGCACATACCCAAACGGGTAGCTGCGCAGATATTCCTCCAGCCAGTTGCGCGTCTCCAGATCCAGATGGTTCGTTGGCTCATCAAGCAGCAGAAGGTTGGGCCGCGCAAGCAACAGCTTGGCTAGCGCAATCCGCATCTGCCATCCGCCGCTGAACTCCTCCGTGTTGCGCTTCCAATCCTGCTTGTCAAAACCCAGGCCGCCCAGCACATTGCCCACCTGCGCATCCAGGGCATAGCCATCTAGCAGTTGTACGCGGCTCTGCAACAAGGAGAATCGTTCGGCAGCCGCGGCATACTCTACCCCTTCGTGATCGAGCGTTGCCAGCGTACCGGCCAATTCCTCCAATTCCGTGTGCATGGCCCGCAACGAGTCAAATACAGTCAGACACTCCTCGAAGACCGTCCGTCCCGTCATGCGCAGTCCATCCTGCGGCAGATACCCCATCGATAATCCGCGTGTCCGCTCAATCGAGCCGCGATCCAGCTGTCCTACTGACTCCTCGCCTGCCAGCAGCTTCATCAGCGTCGATTTGCCAGCGCCATTTCCGCCCACCAGCGCCGTGCGCTCCCGCGGCGTAATCAGCCAGTTAGCGTCTTCAAACAAGATCCGTGGGCCAAATCGCATGGCCGCATTTTGCAGGGAAAGCATACTCTTCCAGCCTATCGTCTCTGGCCTTGTGCAGAAAGACCGTCCTGCAGATACCAACTCTCGACAATCGTCCAAACCCATCGATCCTGCCTGATGTTGCATTGGCCCACAGTTACACCAGCGTGCGGTTACAATGCTCAGGGAACAGCTTTTTCGAGATTACAAACCGTTTTACTCTTTCTTCTGGAATCTCTACAGGATGGCACTATGCCTGCTCCGCTCTTTGATCTCTCCGGCAAAACAGCACTCGTCCTCGGCGGTACTTCCGGCATCGGCCATGCGCTCTCACTGGGGCTGGCGGAGGCCGGTGCCGACGTTATCGCCTCCTCACGCCGCTCCGTGCAGGTGGCAGAGACCGCATCCCAGATTCGCGCCTTTGGCCGCTCCACGCTGGAATCAGTCTCCGACGTCACCGACCGGAGCTCGCTTGTGGCCCTACGCGACCAGATTCTGCAGACCTACGGCAAACTCGATATTCTCATCAACTGCGCCGGCATCACGCGCCGTGCCCCCACGCTCACCTTTGCAGAGGAGGATTGGAATCTCATCCTGGCTACCAACCTCACCGGCACACTGCGGGCCTGCCAGGTCTTCGCAGAATCCATGCTGACCCGCGGCTACGGCCGGATTCTGAACATCGCTTCCCTGTCTACCTTCGTCGCCTTCTATGAGGTAGCCGCTTACGCAGCCAGCAAGGCAGCCGTCGGCTCCCTCACCAAATCTCTCGCCGTCGAGTGGTCCCGCAATGGCGTCACCGTCAACGCCATTGCTCCGGGCGTCTTCCACACCGACCTCAACGCCAATCTGCTGGACAGCACGCCGCGCGGGCAGGAGATCCTGATGCGTACGCCCATCGGTCGCTTTGGCAGGACGGAAGAGCTGGTTGGTGCCGCTGTCTATCTTGCCTCCGACGCAGCCTCCTTCGTCACCGGAGAGATTCTCGTCGTCGATGGCGGCTATCTAGCCAGCGGAGTCAACCAGTAACCGTCGCAACGCACGCTCAGGACCCCACATGCGCCTACCCTCCGCCCAATCCGTCCGCTTCGATCTCATCTCTCTCGGCGAAGTCATGCTCAGGCTCGACCCAGGCATCACCCGCATCCACACCACACGCAGCTTCAGCGTCTGGGAGGGAGGCGGCGAATACAACGTTGCGCGCGGTCTGCGCCGCTGTTTCGGCCTGCGCACTGCCATCGTTACCGCACTTGCCGACAACCCGATCGGTCGCCTTATCGAAGACCTGATGCTGCAGGGCGGCGTAGCGCTCGACTATCTCCGCTGGGTTCCCTATGACGGCGTTGGCCGCACCGTCCGCAATGGGCTCAACTTCACCGAACGCGGCTTCGGCGTGCGTGCCGCGCTTGGCTGCTCCGACCGCGGCCACACCGCCGTCTCCCAACTCGAGCCTGGACAGATCGACTGGGATGCCATCTTTGATCCGGCTCGCGGAGGAGGTGCCCGCTGGTTCCATACCGGCGGCATCTTCGCCGCGCTCTCGCCCACCGCTCCGCTCGTTGCCGAAGAGGCCATGCGTGCCGCCCGCCGCCACGGCACCATCGTCTCTTACGACCTCAACTATCGCGACTCACTCTGGAAGTCCATCGGTGGGCGAGCGCGCGCGCAGGAGGTCAACCGCACCCTGGCGCCACTGGTCGATGTGATGCTTGGCAATGAAGAGGACTTCAGCGCTGCGCTCGGTTTTGCCATCGCAGCCGACCTCGATCACCAGCAGGACGCACTCGATACCTCCGCCTTCCGCACCATGATTGAGCAGGTCGTTGCTACCTACCCCAACTTTCTGGTCGTTGCTACCACGCTCCGCAACGCCCGTACAGCCACCATCAATGACTGGAGCGCTATCGCCTGGCATCAGGGCACCTTCTACAACGCCATCTCCCTGCCCGGGCTGGAGATTCTCGATCGTGTCGGCGGTGGAGACTCGTTTGCCTCCGGCCTCATCTACGGATTTCTTGCCGACAAGGGTGCGCAATGGGCCGTCGATTGCGGCTGTGCGCACGGTGCTCTGGCTATGACCACTCCCGGCGACACCACGATGGTCACGCTCCCCGAAGTCGAACGCGTCATGCGCGGCGGATCCGCACGCGTCCAGCGCTAGCGCCCATCATCGCATTCAACCAAACCCAAGCCCACCTACTCATGGAGGCAGGACTCATGCAGAAGCAACAGGTTCTTAACCGCATTGCACGCGAAGGACTCATGCCCGTCCTGCGTGCCGAATCCCCCCAGCAGGCGCTTGCCATCGCGCAGGCACTGGAGGCCGGCGGCGTCACCATTCTTGAAGTTACCCTCACCGTTCCCGGCGCCATCCGCCTCATCGAGCAGCTAGCCGATGCTGCTGGCGACCGCCTGCTGCTCGGCGCTGGAACCGTGCTCGACGCGGAAACCGCTCGCGCCGCCATGCTTGCCGGAGCGCAGTTCATCGTCAGCCCGGCCCTTGATCGTCCCACCATCGAAATCTGCCGTCGCTACAGCATTGCCGTCTTTCCCGGAGCACTCACGCCCACCGAGGTTCTGGCCGCCTGGCAGGCCGGTGCAGACGCGGTCAAGGTTTTCCCCGCCAGCGCCATGGGCGGCGCACGCTACCTGCGCGCACTCAAGGCTCCGTTCCCGCAGATCGAACTCATCCCCACAGGCGGCGTCACCCAGGAAACCGCCGCCGAGTTTCTTCGCGCCGGAGCCTTCGCACTCGGCGTCGGCGGCGATCTCGTCGATCCAGCCGCGATCCGCAACGGACACCCAGAAACCATTCAGGCAAATGCCCAGCGCTACCTGGAGATCGTCGCCGCAGCCCGAACCTGAGACAAGCAAATCCAATGTGGCTCGCTGGGCAAATCGCAGCACCACCACCCCGCAGCATTGACCTTCAAGTTGCACGCTTGTTACTATCTAAGAGCGGGGTGGAGCAGCCCGGTAGCTCGTTGGGCTCATAACCCAAAGGTCGCTGGTTCAAATCCAGCCCCCGCAACCAATCAAACAATTGATTCTAAAGCAACTTAGAAAAGGCCGCCCGAAGGCAGCCCTCTCGTTTTTGCCCGACTGTCCGCTTTCTGTCCGTGTTCTCGGAAAACTACTGGCGCGAAAGCCGCATCTGAACCACATTGGCTGGCTTCGTTTTCTGCCCACCTTCGTTCAAGTAGGCTTGTGTGCGTTCGATCGCGTCGCGAAGGTCCTCCTCGTTGACGATGTTGTAGCGGTCGAAGACGGAGCGGGTTTTGTGGCCGCTGATGGTCATCGCGACTCGCTCCGGGACGCCGGCCCGGACCATGTTACGGACTGCCGTCCTTCGAAAGTCATGGAACAGACGACCGATATAGCAGCATCGGCGACCGCACTCAGGACAGATGGCTTTCTCTCCTGCTCGATCGCATCTGGAGCAGTGATATCGACCCAGACCCGCTGCAACGCAGGCACCTCAAAGTATCATTCCGGGAAAGTACGCACACGTGTCAGACAGAACACTCTGTCCACTCTGGTCGGTGAATCCCAGCGGATTACCGTTGTCATACATGTATCGGTTGAAGCTCTGCGGGTCGTAGAGGTCGTAGCTGCCGTTGTAGGGGTCGGGCGTGAGCCAGCGCGCCTGGCGCGTCGAGTAGTTGCGATACCACGCCGCGTCTCCGCTGTACTCCGTGTCCTGGTACAGCCCCGTCCAGGAGTACGCATCGCCCGCGCCGGAGTTCATCCACTGGCCGTAGGGCGTGAAGAGGTTCGTCGCCTGCAGCCCGCCCGCGCTGTTCACTGTCGCCGCCAGTGAGCCTTCGTGACCGAGCAGCCGATAGACCGGCGTCGCGCTCTGGCTGCCCGGCACCTCCGCAATCAGGCTGCTGCCCGCCCAGATCAGGTCCGTCCAACTGTTGCTGGATGGATTCAGCAGCGCCAGCGGCTTCCCGCTGAAGTAGACAACCTCGCCCGGATTGCTGCCGCCCGTCTTTTGCACTCGTAGCATCTTGACTGCTCCATAGCGCAGAAGTATAGCGCCACATGCGCAGGGTCGCCACCGAAAACTCTGGCGGTCACTTCTGCGCGTGCTTAGGCGATGTCGGCGCGAAAGCTTCCGGATCGGCCTTGCGCAGCTCGTTGAGGAACTGCTGATACTCCTTCCGCCCGCGCTTCAGCTTGCTGTAGTCCACATCCGAGTAGTAGTGACTGATGTAATCGAACGCATACGCCGCGTACCATGGCTTGATGAGTCGCGACGGCCCTCCTGCAATAGGGTTCTTCACAGGCTGGCCGAGCGCAACATCCCAAGCCCACGGTGCTTCCCGGATGTCGTAGCCCGCAAGGTACATCTGCCGGATGCCCACGCGCAGCACCTGCTGATTGAGCGACAGGAACTCCTGGAAGAGATTCGCC
>JAKBAG010000242.1 GCA_021809235.1 Acidobacteriota bacterium | reverse complement strand
TCTTCTTGGTCATCAGGTCGCGCAGCGTGATTGTACCCGCCTTGCTGTTCACGTTGCTGATGCGTCCTGCCACGTTCCGGAAGCTACCGGAGACGATCTCTTTCGCTACTTTCTCCGGTCCGGAAACGGTGGTATCCAGCAAGGCCCGCAGCTGGTCTCCTGGCTGGATGGCCGAAAGCGGGGCGACAGTTGCCTTGGAATAGTCCACCGAGTCGGCCGCATAGCGGCGCAGGACTGTGGCCGTGTTGGTCTTGAGGGTTACCTCTTTGGATGTTTTCCCCGCACCTGTGGTCAGCACGATCGTGCCGCTGGCAGCGTCCACATTCTTCACCAGTCCGCCCACTCCATGCATCTGCCACTCCATCTGCTCTTCCCGCTGACGGGCTACGATGGCGGCATGCGGAATATCAATCACGGAGGTGGCGGCAAAGGGCGCACTTTCCCCGGCTGCCAGTCGCACCAGTACGCGGTCGCCGATGCCCATATCGCCAACGGCGATGGTCTGTGCATTGCCCAGGGTCTTGGCTCCGGGCTCCACGTGCAGCAGTTTTACTCCAGCAGGAATGCTCACGGCATAGCTTGTGCCCTGGTCGGTACGAACTTCAATGGTGTTGCCGGTCAAGGACGTAATGGCACCGACCACATGGCCCGGATTGGCTGCTGAATTGGATGTTGCCTGTGCTGCGCGATGTGGGCGAGCTGCCATTGCTGCCAGATTCAGCAGTAGGATGCCCAATGTCCCCGCCGTCAATTTCCAAACTTTGCCAGACATTGCCTTCGCTCCAGTGACTTCGCTCCGGGTCGTTGCCGCCTCAGCCTGCGTTGCGGCTTCGCCTTGCTCGCTGCTGCCCGGGCGCTCTGTCTTCTGTGACGGATGAGTCCGCTAAAAAGTTGAAAGAATTCAATCCGGGGTGGAGACTTTTGCGATACGCAGGAACAGATAGTCGCCAGAAGGACTGGGCTTTACGTCGCGAATCCTGCGGTTGGTTACCAGAATGGAGTCGAGATACCAAAGGTTTTCCACCGGAAGATCCCTCGCAAGCAGTTGCTGGACCCGGACATAATCTGCCCGACGCACTGCTTCGTCGTTTACCCGACTGGCCTCGTCCAGCAGATGATCCACCTCGGGGTTGGAGTAGTGCTCGCGGTTGGCCCCATGCGGAGGCATTCTGGCGGTGGAAAAGGCGTAGGAAAAAATATCCGGTTGCTCATTGCCGCCCACCCAGCGCAGGGAATACATCTGGAACGCGCCATGGGTGATATCGGCAAAAAACGTTGCCGTCTCCATGCTGTGAATCTCCAGTGCAATCCCAACCTGCGCCAGTTGCTGCTGCAGGGCCACAGCCAGCAGCCGCGTACCTTCGTCCGTACTGGTTTTCATCGTAAGGTGAAGGCGTACTCCATCGCGACCAGCCGGAAATCCGGCAGCATCCAGCAAGGCGCGTGCCCTGTCCGGGTCATATCCGTACTGTTCCACCTGCTGCGTGTATGCCCAATGCGTGGTTGGCAGCAGGCTGGCCGCCAGCTGGGCATGGCCGCCCAGCAGCGTCTGGACGATCAGTCTGCGATCCACGGCATAGGCAATGGCCGCCCGCACGGCGCGCTGCTTCAGCACCGGATCGCGCAGGTTGAAGGCCAGATACTGAACCTCGGTTCCGGGGGAATCCTCAATGGCCAGCTTCGGATCCTGCGCCAGTGCCGGAAGCATATCCGAGGGCAGGGCATTGCTGACCATATCGGCTGCGCCCTTGCGCAGTGCCAGAGCACGCGTGGTTGCATCCGGCACCACGGCAAAGCGCACCTGCTGCACCGTTCCACGCCCGGTCGTCTGCTCCCAGGCAAAGGGATTTCGCTCGAGCAGAACCTCTTTGTCCATCTCCTGCCGAACCAGCCGAAAGGCACCAGTGCCGACCGGATGCTGCCAGAAATCGGCGCCACTGCCAGCAGGCACAATACCCATGGCAGATGAGGAGAGGTTGCCCAGCAGAAAGAGGTCGGGATGCTTCAGCCGCAGCCGTACCGTCCAGGGATCCGGAGCATCCACACTTGCCACTGCATCATAGCTTGCCGCCTTGGGCGTGACCACCCAACCCATACGCATCGACTCCAGTGTCCAGACCACGTCGGCAGAGGTCAGCCTGCGGCCGTCGGAGAATCGAACATCGCGCCGCAGATGAAAGATCAGGGTGAGAGGATCAGGCTGTTCCCAGTCTGTAGCCAGGGCTGGCTGAAAGTGAAAATTGGCATCCCGCTCCACCAGTCCATCAAACATCAGCGGATCGATACGCTCAGACTGCGCATCCGTACCCACACGCGGATCAAGACTATTCGGGCTGCTTTCGATCAGGAAGACAATCGTCCCTGGATCGCGCCGCGCTCCATGACATCCGGTCATCAGCAGGCATGCAGCCGCCGCAGCCAGCCAGGCCATGCGCTTCCAGCTATACATGAGGCACCGGAGGATGGGTAATCTGGCCCAAAATCACTGCCTGGCTGGCGCCGGTTGCCGCAGGCAGGTTTCCCGGCCGGTGGCGCCAACTCTGCCAGGCAAGCAGGGCAAAAGCCATTGCCTCCTTGGCCTCTGCCGGAAATCCCATTGCATCACTGGTTGTCAGCTGCCACTGCAGGGGTTTCAACCGCTCCCGCAACTGCTCCATCAGGCTTGCGTTGCGCGCACCGCCTCCGGAGACCACCACATCTACGGCTGCCGAATCCAGATGCATCGCCACCCAGCGCTGATACGCCGTCACAATCGATGTGGCGGTCAGCGCTGTAGCTGTTGCCACGGTATCCTCAGGGCGCGGGCTCAGCTGGCAACAACGACGCAGCAGCCATTCAGCATACTCCCGGCCAAACTCCTCGCGACCGGCACTTTTCGGCGGCTGCCTTCGGAAGAATCCTGCACGCATGCATTCCCGCACCACGGATTCCAGCACCGTGCCCCTTGCTGCTACGCGCCCTCCAGAGTCCATTCTGCGGTTATACAGCCGCTGCATCAGCGCATCGATCACCATGTTGCCAGGTCCACTGTCGAAAGCCATCACCTGTTCGATGGTGGCTCCGGCCGGAATCGCCGTCAGGTTGGCGATGCCGCCAATATTCTGGAGCACGCGGGCACGCCGCGCATGCCGCAGGCACAGATAATCGGCCAGTGGAACCAGCGGCGCTCCCTGTCCGCCAGCCAGCACATCGGCGGGTCGAAAATTGGAAACCACCGGTACGCGAAGCCGGGCGGCCAGGACTGCTGCTTCGCCCGCCTGCCAGGTGCAGGCAAACGTCCGCTGCAGAGAGCGCTGTGGCGTGGACTGGTGGTAGAGCGTCTGTCCGTGGCAGCCAATGAGCTTCAGGTCGCAGGGATGTGACTGCAGTGTCTCTTCCACAGCCTCCGCGTAGGCAATGCCCAGTCTCCAGCCTAATCTTGCAAATTCTGACGCAGGCATGGATTCGCCCTGCATGGCTGCGAGAATCGCATTTCGCATTGAGCGGGAGAAGGGAAATCCCTGGTGCGCCAGCAGCGTCGCATGGACGCCCTCCCGGCCGCGGGCACGCAACTCCACCAGCGCCACATCCACGCCGTCTGCCGAGGTTCCACTCATGATTCCAGCCACAATCATTCGGCACGCTCCGCCGTCACGCTTCGGCCAAATGCCTGGATCTCTTCGCGCAGAGCTGCTTCCTGTATCGCAAGGTCACTGGCCGGGATATTTTCGCTTCCGATGGTCAAATGCCCGTACCGCCGTTTGCGCCAAACCGCAACTCGCCGTGCCTGCCGCATCACGCGTCGACGAAATACAGAGGAATGCTCCGCCTCCCGCAGCAGCGATTCAAAGCCGCGCAGGATCAACTCTTCCCGATGGCAGATCTCCATTACGTCCATGCCAGCTTCCACAGCAGTCAGCACGGCTTCCTCAATCGGTCGAGCACCGAGTACACCGCCCATCTCCATGTCATCAGAAAAGATGAGGCCGCGGTATCCCAGTGCTTCGCGCAACACCTCCTGCATCCAGTAGCTGGACTGGCTTGCGGGTACCGTTCCACCTTTTGTCTGCGGATAGGCTGCGTGGCTGATCATCACCATCGGCAGTAGCCGCCGCAATGCCCGATACGGCTCCAGATCTTCGGCCTGCAACTGCTCCCAGCTTCGTGCAATTTCCGGCATCTGCAGATGGGAGTCCAGCGTTCCGCCGCCCAGACCTGGAAAGTGCTTGCCACATCCGGTCACGCGCATGCTTTGCAACCCGCTCAGGAAGGCACGCGCATATGCAGTTACACCAACGGCATCGGGCGCAGCTGTGCGAGTTCCCAGAATCGCAGCCGACTCTGCACAGCCCAGATCCAGCACGGGTGCCAGCGTGGTGTTCATTCCGAACAGGCGCACGGCGCGGGCCGTGAGCCTTCCCTGTTCGCGTGCCAGTGTTGCATTGCGATGGCTGGCCACGGCCTGTGCCGATGGCATGGGAGCCAG
>JAKBAG010000016.1 GCA_021809235.1 Acidobacteriota bacterium | reverse complement strand
CCTGCCGGATGCCCCCACAGTGAGGGAATGGGCAGCAGAGTGCAGTGAGGAATCATGGGCGCCTCGAACTTTGCGTCGGTGACAGGGAAGTAAAGATCGGTGGCAGAGGGCATGTAGAGTACGGGAACGCGGATGCTGGCCAGTGCCTTGCGGAGGTCACCGCCGAAGCCAGGCGTGTTGCCGACGTTCTGCGACTCCCAGGTACGCATCTGCAGGATAATGTCATTGGCGTCGGCGCCTGGGATGAAGTTCTTTTTATAGGAATCGATGACCTGGGCGAGAGTGGTTCCCTTGGGAAATTCGGATTTCCAGAGTTCCTCACGCCACCAGGGTTGGGAATAGAGCCAGGCAGTCCAGACTAGGGAGAAGGCCTGGATGCCGGCGACGGGCTCGCTTTTGTAATCGCCGTTCTGGAAGTTGGGATCGGTCTGGATGGCGGTGATCTCGCTTTCCAGGCGGACGATGCCATGGCCGTAGGTCTTGGCGGTACCGGAGGTGGCCACGATGCGATCCATGAAATCGGGGTAGGAGACTGCCCACTGGAAGGCCTGCTGCGCGCCCATGGAAAATCCAATAACGGCGCGAAGGTGGTGTACGCCGAGTTCTTGTGTGAGCAACTGGTGCACGGCACGGACGTTGTCCCGAATGGTCATGACGGGAAAGCGTGGGCCGTGAAAGGGCTCCGGAGTGTTGCTTGGGGATGAGGACCGTCCGTTGCCGAAGAGTTCGGAGCAGATGAGGAACTGCTTGTCCGGGTTGAAGACGTGACCGGGGCCGACGAGCCATCCATAGCCGTGCAGATTGGCCATGTAGTGGGAGGGCAGCAGGTAGGCATTGTCTCCGGCCGCGTTCAGGTGGCCGTAGGTGCCGTAGACAAGGACGGCCCTGGGGAGGACAACACCGCTTTCGGTGCGGAAGTCATGCAGGATGTACTGGTGGCGGATAGGCTCCGGCGTGCTCGAAGCCGAACCAACGGCTGCGTGGGCCAAGGGGATGGCAAGCAGGAGGAGGCTAGTGGCGAGCAGGGCGCGGCTGAAAGCGCGGACAGAGAGGCGGGAAGCGGACATCAGGTTTCTCCAGAGAAGTAGGTGGAAGGGTAAGGCGGCGTGTCAGTGGCTGGCGGGTAGCGCCGGAAACAATGGCGGCGCATGGCGGGCAAGGGTGGTCTGTTCGAAGTCGAAGGCGTAGCCGAGCAGCAGGTCTTCGCGAAAGGGACGGGCAAGGAGGGTCATGCCGGCGGGAAGATTACCGTGCGTGAAGCCCATGGGAACGGTGAGGGCGGGAAATCCGGTCTGAGGACTAAGGACCTGACTATTGTCCCCGGCCGGGGATGTCATATCGCCAACTTTGCGCGGAGGATCGCTCCATGTGGGGTAGACGATGGCGTCGAGATGGTTGGCGTCCATGGCCTGAAGCAGCGCGTTGCGGAAGCGAATCTTTGCCGGGTCGTGGTAGACGTCCGGGCAGGGAGAGCGGCGGTCATCCTTCGCAGGTGGGGCGATGGAGCCCTTGATCTCCTCAGTGATGTAGGGCAGATAGAGGCCAGAGTCAACGATCTGGCGCAAAGAGTGGTAAGGGGCATTGGGGTGGAGATCGAGGTAGTGGTCGAGATCGCCTGCAAAGTCGCCGCACCAAAGGGTGGGAACAAGGGTGTCATAGTCGGGGAGGGTGAAGGGGTCGACGAGCGTGGCTCCCTCGGCGCGAAGTGTGGCCAGGGCGCGCTCCATGACGGCACGAACCTCCGGGTCTGTCCGAGGGGTGGCGAAGTACTGGCGGAAGACGCCGATGCGGGCTCCGCGCAGGGCGTGACGCTTCAGTGCGCGAGTGTAATCGACGCCCCAGGGATGGGGATACGCGGCAGCAGCGGCGGCAAGATCGGGGTCTGTGGGATCAGGACCGGCAAGGACGGTGAGCAGTCGGGCGGCATCGGTGACGGTGCGGGTCATGGGTCCGCCGACATCATTGTGCGCAAAGAGTGGCACGATGCCTGAGCGGCTGGTGAGCCCGATGGTGGGCCGGATGCCGACGAGATCATTGTGGCTGGAGGGCCCGCGGATGGAGTTGCCGGTGTCGGTGCCGAGACCGGATTGGCCGAGGCTGGCTGCGACGGCAGCGGCTGTGCCACCGCTGGAGCCGGCGGGAACGCGGCTGAGGTCGTAGGGGTTGCGCGTAATGCCGGCAATGGAGCTGGCGGTGAGGTAGGGGCTGAAGGCCCACTCGGCCATATTGGTTTTGGCCAGCACGATGGCTCCAGCAGCGCGCAGGCGGGCGACCATGGTGGCGTCGGTGGTGGGGACAAAGCCTTTCATGGCCAGGGAGCCGCCTGTGGTCTGGAGTCCGGCGGTGTCGTAGTTGTCCTTGACGAGCACGGCGATGCCGCCCAGCGGTGGCAGCGTGTGAGTGCGGCGAACGGCACGGTCACAGGCGTCAGCTTCGTAGAGAGCATGCGGATTCACGGTGACGATGGAATTGAGGGGAAACTGCTGGTCGGGTTCGAGGGCCTGGCCAGGGATCGTCGGCACCGTCTGATCGTAGGCGCGGATGCGCGCCAGGTAGGCTTCAACGACGGCGCGGCAGGTAGTGCGACCGGAGAGAATGGCCTGCTGGGTCTGCGCGATGGTGGCACCGACAACGTTGAATGGCGTTGTGGAAGGAGTTGCAGATGGGGCAGCGAAAGCAACTGGCAAGGGGAGCAGGCAGAGCGTGACCAGGGGGAAGATCAGAGACCATAGTCGAGGGGCAGACATGCTGCATAGGTATCACAGGCAGAGCGGCATGGCGAGAAAAATCTGCGGATGGAGTTGAGGCAGACCTTCGGCGGGCGCGAGAGTGAAGGCTGGGTTAGCGGCGCTTCCAGCGAACGCCATCGCGGCTGTCCTCGAGCAGGATGCCAAGCGCGGCGAGTTCATCGCGGATCTGGTCCGCCCGACGGAAGTTGCGCTGGCGACGGGCGAGATTGCGCTCCTCGATGCGGGCGTCGATCTCGGCGTCAGTGAGCGAGTCTGCGGCGATCAGTTCGGGAGCGACGGAGTCAAGCTGACCGTTGGCGCGCGCCCACTCGATGGCGGCTCGGGTAGGCTCGGCGTCGTGGTCGGCGATGACGGCGAAGACGGAGTCAAAGTCGTCGAGCAGATGCAGCATGGCATCCCGATCTTCGGTCAGGAGTTGGTCGGCATCGAGAGCAATGTTGCCCTGGCGGACCATCTCGAAGATGGCCGCGCGCGCCTCGGCGGTGTTCAGGTCATTGGCCAGGGCTTCCAGGAAGGATTGCCGGGCGGCAGCAACGGCAGCCATGGTGGCCGGCATGCTGCCGGAGGGTAGTTGTGCTGCGCGCAGTCGGGCGGCAAAGGTGCGCAGCCGATCAATGGCGCTGGTGGCCTCCAGCAGTCCGTCGAAGGTGAAGTTGAGCTGGTGGCGGTAGGGAACCGAGAGCAGTGCCAGGCGGATGGCCGAAGCTTTATAGCCGCGCAGGAGCAGATCCCGAAGGGTGAAGAAATTCCCTTCGGACTTGGACATCTTGCGGCCGTTGACGAGCAGGAAGCGGACATGAAACCAGTGGCGCGCGAAGAGCTTGCCTGTGGCCGATTCGCTTTGCGCAATCTCATTCTCGTGATGAGGAAACATGAGGTCTTCGCCGCCGGCGTGAAGGTCGAAGCTTTCGCCGAGATACTCCATAGCCATGGCGGAGCATTCCAGATGCCAGCCGGGGCGGCCGCGTCCGATGGGGGTGTCCCAACCGGTTTCTCCGGCCGGAGTAGCCTTCCAGAGGGCGAAGTCGCGGGCCGAGTCTCGCTCGTACTCATCAACGTCGACACGGGCGCCATCGGCCATGCCTTCCAGATCCTTTTTGCTGAGCTTGCCGTAGTCAGGGAAGGAGCTGAGGCGGAAGTACCAGTTACCATCGTCGGTGCGATAGGCGGCATTGCGCGCGGCCAACTGCTGGACAAGATGAACCATCTGAGGAATGTGTGCGGTAGCGCGGCTGAGCACCTCCGGCCGCTGCACGGCAAGGCTCTGAAGGTCGTCCAGAAAGGCCTGCTCGAAGCGCGGGGTGTAGTCGGCGATGGGGATGCCCGCGGCAGCGGCGTTGCGGATGATTTTGTCGTCCACGTCCGTGATGTTCATGACGTGGCGGACGGGAACGCCGAACAGATGCAGAGTGCGGCGAAGCAGATCAACCTGGAGGAAGGTGCGAAAGTTGCCGATGTGTCCGTAATCGTAGACGGTCGGACCGCAGGCGTACATGCGTAGTACGGCTCCGTCGGCGGGAAGCAGGTCGTCCATTTGTCCGCTGAGGGTATTGAAGAGCCGTAAAATCATGCGTGTCCGGTGAGTGCGTGCGTTGGTGCCAGGCCGTGCTGCGCCAAATTGATTGTAGCAGCGCGGCGGGACCGGCTGAGACGTGGGGATTGGGCTGGGCGGACCGGAATCGGACTGGATGCCGGATGGGTCTGGAATCCCGGGTGATGAAACGGATTTTCTCCCGAAAGCCGGTCTGGCACGTCTACCATAGTGCTGCAAGAGAGTTTTGCCAGGATGCGAGTCATCCCGGTGGTGTGCCCAGCGGGCGCAGGAGAAGAAGCCGCATGACTGCGGAAGCAAAGGCCGCAGGCAGGCGGCGAAGCGTGTGGGTGTTACGACGAAGCGGAATACGGCAGGCAGCGTTGCCGCTGGCGGTCCTCTGCGGTGTCCTGATGGGCTTGCCGAGCGCTGGTCATGCGCAGGCTGGGGGCAATGGCGGTTTGGAGCCGATGCCGACGCAGGAGCTGACGGGCGCGCCAACCGATGCGGCGGCTCAGACCGGGTCGATCACCGGCGTGGTGATGGGCAGCGAGGATTCGGTGTACGAAGGCGCAACCGTTACGCTGGAGCCGCTGCACCGGCAGACGACGACCGATGGCATGGGCAGCTTTCATTTTCAGTCGATTCCTGCCGGTCACTACACGGTGCAGGTGACGGCTCCAGGCTTGAAGCCGGCAAGTATGGCCGTGGAGCTGAAGGCTGGAGAGCCCCTGGCGCTGACTGGTATCCGGATGGAGATTGCCCCGACGACAACCAACGTGCTGGTGACGCAGGATGAGCGGGAGATTGCGACCGAAGAGGTGCATGTGGAAGAGCACCAGCGGGTTTTTGGGATAATTCCGAATTTCTATGTGGTCTATGACAAGAATGCACCGCCGCTGACAACGCGGCAAAAGTATCAACTGGCCTGGCGGACGATGATTGATCCGTTCACGTTTGTGGGCACGGGGGCGGTGGCCGGCATCCAGCAGGCGACGAATGCCTTCAGCGGATATGGGCAGGGCGCGGTGGGCTATGGAGATCGCTTTGGCGCAGATCTGGGCGACAACCTGCTGGGGACGTTTCTGGGTGGTGCGGTGTTTCCGTCATGGTTTCATCAGGACCCGCGATATCTGGTGCTTGGCTCCGGCACAACGCGGCATCGCATCTGGTATGCGCTGGAGAATGCAGTGATCTGCCGGGGGGATAACCGGAAGTTTCAGTTCTGCTATTCGGGGATTCTGGGCAGTCTGGCGGCGGCGGGAATCTCGAATGTGTACTACCCTGCGGTGAATCGACACGGGGCATCGCTGACGTTTGAGAATCTGGGAATTGGTTTGGCGGCAAGCGGGGCGAGCAATATCTTCCAGGAGTTTGTGGTGCGTCGATTCACGCCCCACGCGCACGAGCAGACGGATACACCCTGAGGCGATACGCCAGCCGTTTGCGTGACTGCTATAGTTGCGCACATGCGAGATTTCCTGAAAATGATGGCGGTGGCGTTGCTGGTGTGCCCGATGGGCCAGCTTGAGGCGCAGATTGGGCGGCGGGCTGCGGAGGCTGCGGCGGCGTATACGACAGCGCATCGTGCCGAGTTGACGGCAGGGTTTGAACGGCTGCTGTCGATGCCGAATGTTGCGGCGGATCCGGCCGGATTGCAGGCGAATGCACAGTATCTGCAGGCAGCGTTGAAGGCTCGCGGCCTGCGCGCGCAACTGCTCACTGTACCGGGAGCGCCAGCGGTAGTTTACGGCGAGCTGCGAACGCCTGGTGCTACGCATACGATCGTCTTTTATGCGCACTATGACGGGCAGCCAGTGACGGCCTCCGAGTGGACGACGCCCCCCTTTCAGCCCACGTTGAAGACGGTGGATGGGGAACTGCGCATCTTTGCGCGGTCAGCCGGAGACGACAAGGCGGCAATCTTTGCCCAGTTGACGGCACTCGATGCGCTGATTGCGGCCGGGTTGCAGCCGCGGGCGAATCTGCGCTTTGTCTGGGAGGGTGAGGAGGAGGCAGGCTCGCCGCATCTGGAGCAGATTCTGGCGGCGCATCGCGAACTGGTGCATGGCGATGTGTGGCTGATCTGCGATGGGCCGGTGGACCAGAGCGGACGGCAGACGGTGGTCTTTGGGGCGCGCGGGGATACGGGGCTGGAAATCACGGTCTATGGGCCGCAACATGGGCTGCACAGCGGGCACTATGGCAACTGGGCACCGAATCCGGCGATGTTGCTGGCGAAGTTACTCGCCGGGATGCAGGATGCTGATGGGCATGTGTTGATTCCGCATTTCTATGACGGAATTGCGCCGCTCTCTGCGCTGGAGAAGCAGGCACTCGCGGATGCTCCGGACAATGAGGCGATGCTGCGGCAGAAGTTCTGGCTGGGGCGTACGGATGGAGGCGGCAAACATCTGTTGGAGCTTCTGAATCTGCCATCGCTGAACATCAACGGAATGGCTGCAGCGCAGGTGGGAGCACAGGCGACGAACGTGATTCCGGCGATGGCTGTGGCCGATCTGGACCTGCGGCTGGTAGTGGGTGAGGATTGGCGTGTGCAGCAGCAGAGAGTGGTCGATTTCATTACGTCGAAGAGATATTTTGTGACGGATCATGAACCGACACAGGCCGAACGCACCGGACATGCGCGGGTGGCTTGGGTGAAGCGAAATGGCAACAGCTACAACGCCGTTCGCACGCCAATGGATCTCCCAATGGCGCAGGAGGTGATTGCGGCAGTGAAGGCGGCACGCGGGAAGGTGGTCCTGCTGCCGACAATGGGCGGCAGTGTTCCGCTGGGGGCGATGGAGCGTGCTGCGGATACGAGAACGGTGACAGTGCCGATTGCCAACTTTGATGACAATCAGCACACGGCCAATGAAAACCTGCGATTGCAGAATCTGTGGAACGGCGTGGGGACGATGGCCGCACTGGAGATGATGCCCTAATGTGCAGCTTAGAGACGGGTTGAAAGACGATTGCAGCTCAGGCTTTGAACTCAGGCGAGGACCAGACGCGGATCGGCTTCGAGATCAAGCGGAGCAAAGCGTCCGGCGGCCAGCTGCGGCCAGGCAGCTGCGGCGATCATGGCAGCGTTATCCGTGGACATGGCCAGTGTGGGGAAGGCAATGGGCAGGCCGCTGCGGTCTGCCTGGGTACGGAAGCGGAGACGAAGCTCGGAGTTGGCGGCGACGCCCCCGGTGACGAGCATGCTCTGCGCTCCAGAGGCTTCCGCTGCGGCAAAGGCACGATGGAGAAGATTGTCCACTACGGCGGCCTGAAAGCTGGCGATGAGGTCGAGCGTGGCGGAGTCGCAGCGGGAACGGACCTGATCGAGGGTGGGTCGGAGACCGGATTCTGCGAGGGAGCGCAGATGCTGCTCGCGGACGAGGGCGGCCGGTCGCATGCCGTACTCATCCACGTGACGCAGGACAGCTGTTTTGAGTCCGGAAAAGCTGAAGAGAAAACGCGGATCGAGAGCGGTAACTGGCGAAGTGATGGCTCCTTTGGTGCGCGGTGTTTTGCCGACAAGGTGGGGTTTGGACTTGACTTGCGTGCGGGCGAAAGAGACCGCGTGGGGATTGCCGAAGGGGGCCAGTCGATCGATCCACGGGCCGCCGGGATAGCCCAGGCCGAGCAGCTTGGCAACCTTGTCAAAGGCCTCGCCAGCCGCATCATCCAGGGTACGGCCGAGCAGTGTGTAACGCCAGAGCGGCTCGTCCGCAGCGGCGCCGGACGAGGGCGGCTGTGCAAGGAACAGATGGGTGTGACCACCGGAGACAACCAGTGCCAGAGCTGGCATGGGCAGCGGCGCGGAGGATTGCTGCTCGAGCAGCACCGCATGGATGTGACCCTCGAGATGGTTCACAGCGAGGAGCGGCTTCTGGAGGCCGAAGGCTAGAGCCTTGGCGTAGCTGATGCCGACAAGCAGTGCGCCGGCAAGTCCCGGGCCACGGGTGACGGCGATGGCATCGAGCTGGCTGGCCTGAATGCCCGCCTGATGCAGTGCGGCGCTGACGATGGGAGAGATATTGCGCAGATGCTCGCGACTGGCAAGCTCGGGAACGACACCGCCCCAGTTGGCATGGGTCGCGATCTGGCTGGCAACAACCGAGGAAAGCGTATGTCGGCCAGCAGCGACGACGGCGGCCGCAGTTTCGTCGCAGGAGCTTTCAATGCCGAGTATCAGGCCGGTCGGGAGTGCGGATTGGAGCATGGATTCAGTGTATCGGCTACCGGAGTGGGACGCATGCCGAAGTCCAACGCATGGTGGAGCTGTGGTTTGGCGCAGCGGCCGCGCTGGCATAGGCTGGAGGTATGCTTCCGGAGACCATCCAGGCGCGGGCAGCGTGCACGATTGCACGGCGATTGAAGGCGGCAGGACATGAGGCTCTGCTGGCTGGCGGGTGTGTGCGCGATCTGCTGCTGGGCGCGGTGCCGAAGGATTATGACGTGGCTACGTCGGCTGTTCCGGAACAAGTGATGGCGCTGTTTCCGGAGAGCTATGGTGTGGGTGCGCACTTTGGCGTGGTGCTGGTGGTGGATGCTGTGGACGGGCAGCGCGTGGTGACGGAAGTGGCCACCTTTCGCTGCGATGGCAGCTACAGCGATGGCCGACGGCCGGATTCCGTGCTGTACACCCGTAGTGCGGCAGAGGATGCGGCGCGACGGGATTTTACGATCAATGGTCTGTTTCTGAAGGTAGAAGAAGACGGGCGCGATCTGCGCGCTGCAGTCGTGGATACGGTGGGGGGGATGGCGGATCTGGATGCCGGACGGGTGCGCGCCATCGGCGATCCGACGATGCGATTTGCTGAGGACCATCTGCGTCTGCTGCGGGGCATTCGCTTTGCAGCCCGACTAGGTTTCCGGTTGGAAGCTAGAACCCGGGCTGCAATGCAGTCCATGGCTCCACTCCTGGCTCGAGTAAGTCGCGAACGGGTGCGGGAGGAGTTGACGCGGATGCTGACGCAAGGTGCAGCTGAAGAAGCCTTCCGGCAAATGGCGACGACGGGCCTGCTGGAGGTGGTGCTGCCGGAGGTGGCACGGATGCGCGGCGTGGAGCAGCCCCCGGAGTTTCATCCGGAAGGGGATGTGTGGGAGCATACGCTGGCGCTACTGGGGCAACTGGAGCCGGAGTGCAGTGCCACCCTGGCCTGGGGCGCGCTGCTGCATGACGTGGGCAAGCCGGCAACCTTTCGCCGGGCACCGGACCGGATTCGATTCGATGGGCACGTGGAAGTGGGCGTGCAGATCGCGCATGCAATTGCCGAGCGGCTGCGATTCTCGCGCGAGGAGCGGATGCAGATTGCATCGCTGGTGGAGCAGCATATGCGCTTCGGCGATGTGGAGCGGATGAAGGAATCGACACTCAAGCGATTCTTCCGGCTGGAACGGTTTGACGAGCATCTGGCGCTGCATCGGATGGACTGCCTGGCATCCCATGGAAGATTGGATCACTGGGAGTATGCGCGGCAGCGCTGGCATTCGATGCCAGCTGAGGCAGTGCGACCTGTGAGACTGCTGACAGGACGGGATCTGATTGCAGCAGGATGCGAGCCGGGACCTCAATTTCGCACTGTGCTGCAGGAGGTGGAGGACGCGCAGATGGAGCATCGGGTGACGACGCGCGATGAAGCTCTGGCATTGGCACTGGAGCGGATGCGCGACGCTGGAACAGTGGACGGTTCGTCTACGGGGAATAGGCGGCCGGCATGAGTGAGGCGAAACGCGTGGATGTGGTGGTGGTGGGCGGTGGTGCTGCGGGGCTGTTCTGCGCGGCGCTGGCCGGGCAGCGCGGGCGGCGGGTGGTGCTGCTGGAGCATGGAGATCAGGTGGGGCGAAAGATTCTGATCTCTGGCGGCGGGCGATGCAATTTTACGAATCTACACTGCACTCCGGATCGATTTCTGTCACAAAATCCGCATTATGCGAAGTCGGCATTGGCGCAGTATACGCAGCATCACTTTGTGGAACTTGTGCGGCGGCACGGGATTGCCTATCACGAGAAGACACTGGGGCAGCTATTTTGTGATGGCTCGGCGCGGGCGGTGGTAGCGATGCTGCTGGAGGAGTGCGAGCGTGGCGGCGTGGAGATTCGTCTGCGCGTCCTGGATATCCAGGTGCAACGCGGCGCGGGAAGGGGCTTTCGTGTGTGCAGCGCGCAGGGCGATCTGGATGCCGATGCGGTAGTGGTGGCCACAGGTGGATTGTCGATTCCCAAGGCCGGGGCGACCGGGCTGGGTTATCAGCTGGCGGAGCAGTATGGACTGCCGGTGGTTGCGCCGCGTCCGGGACTGGTTCCGCTGACGGTGGGGGATAAGGGTTGGACGGAGCTGGCTGGAGTATCCGCGCCGGTGGTGACCTGGGCGCAGGGGAGCCGCAATCGGTTCGCGGAAAAGATGCTGGTGACGCATCGCGGATGGAGTGGACCGGCAATGCTGCAGGCCTCGTCGTACTGGCAGCCGGGCGGGAGTGTATGCGTGGACTTTGCGCCGGGCATTCAGGTGGTGATGCCGCTGGCGCGGCGGGACCTGGCTGCACTGCGTGAGGCACTGCGGAGGCATCTGCCACAGCGACTGGCGGATTTTCTGGCCGAGCGGCTGCGTCCCGAGCGTTGGACGGATGCGGCACTGGCCGAGGTGGAGCGGCAACTGCATGGGATGGAGCTTCGACCGGATGGCAGCGAAGGCATGCAAAAGGCCGAGGTGACGCTGGGCGGCGTGGATACACGGGCCCTGGACTCACGCACGATGCAGGCCCGCGCGGTGCCGGGACTGTTCTTTATCGGCGAGGTGGTGGATGTGACCGGCCACTTGGGCGGATTCAACTTCCAGTGGGCGTGGTCGTCTGCGGCTGCCTGCGCGCGGGCGCTTTAGGGTTCAGGCGGCGAACCGTAGCAGGAGCCCAGTGACGACGGCACCCAGCAGCGGACCCAGGACGGGAATGGGAGCGTAGCTCCAATCGGAAGTGCCTTTGCCGGCGATGGGAAGCAGTGAGTGCGCCAGGCGTGGACTGAGGTCGCGCGCGGGATTGATGGCGTAGCCGGTGGTGCCGCCGAGCGAGAGTCCAATGCTCCAGACAATGACGCCGACGAGAAACGGGGACAGGACTGTGGTGCCAGTCAGGGTGGCAAATGCCGGTGAGGCTAGCGCGTGGGCAGTAACGAGTAGCATGGACGTCGCAAGCGCCTCAGAGAGCAGATTCCAGAAGGGGCTGCGCACGGCCGGAGCAGTGCAGAAGACGGCAAGCTTGGCTGCCGGATCGGGCGTGATCTTCCAGTGCGGATAGTAAAAGAGCCAGACCAGAAGCGCCCCGAAAAAAGCACCTGCCATCTGTGCAGAAAGAAAGGGAAGTAGTGTGGATGCGTCGCCCGACTGCAGTACGGAGGCAATCGTGATGGCCGGGTTCAGGTGGGCCGCAGGACTGCCAAAGGCAATGGCCGTGATGGCTCCGCAGAAGACGGCAAAGGCCCAGCCTGCCGTAATCACGATCCAGCCGGAGTTCTCTGCCTTGGAGGCACGCAGCAGGACACCGGCATTTGCGCCTTCGCCGAGAAAGACGAGCACGGCGGTTCCGAGAAATTCACCAAGAATGGGAGAGTGCATGCAAGCCTTTCTGCGGGAGTGAGGGTAGCGGGGGAAAGTATAGGGTGCGGTCTGATCTGTGTTTCAGATAGGAAGCCAGCCAAAGGAGCGTTCCACGGCCTTCTTCCAGCCGCGGCAGAGCCGCTCCTGCTCCTGGACCAGGATGCGTGGGGACCAAACTTTGTCCACGCGCCAGTTGGCGGTAAGTTCCTCCTGGCTGGCGTAGTAGCCGGTGGCTAGTCCAGCTGCGTAGGCGGCGCCGAGTGCGGTGGTCTCACGCATGGCCGGGCGCAGGACATCGCGCTGCAGGATGTCTGCCTGGAACTGCATCAGGAGATCGTTTCCCACCATGCCGCCGTCGGTGCGGAGCCGCTGGAGCGGAAAGCCGGCATCCTGCTCCATGGCTTCGAGCACGTCGCGGGTCTGGAAGGCTGTGGCTTCCAGCACGGCGCGGGCCAGATGAGCACGGGTGGTGAAGCGTGTGAGTCCGGCGAGGATGCCACGCGCGGAGTCCTGCCAGTAGGGCGCGTAAAGTCCGGAGAATGCCGGGACGAAGTAGATGCCGCCGCTGTCCGGAACGGAGGCGGCGAGGGCTTCAATGGCATCGCTGCGTTCAAGAATGCCGAGATTGTCGCGGAGCCACTGGACCAGCGCACCGGCGATGGCAATACTGCCTTCCAGCGCATAACAGGCGGGCTGGCCGCTGAACTGGTAGGCAACCGTAGTCAGGAGTCCGTGACGCGAGGCGCGGGCTTGGCCGGTGTTCATCAGGAGAAAACAGCCGGTACCGTAGGTGTTTTTTGCCTCACCGGGATGAAAGCAGTTCTGGCCGACGAGAGCAGCCTGCTGGTCGCCAAGGATTCCGGCAATGGGTACGCCCATCAGAGAAGTAGCGGCCAGGGTGCCGTGCAGCGCCCCGCTGGGTACGATCCGGGGCAGCATGGCCGCCGGGACGCGGAAGAGCGCGAGCAGATCCTGGTCCCAGTCGAGGGTATCCAGATGCATGAGCTGGGTGCGGCTGGCATTGGTCACGTCTGTGAGATGCGCGCCGTTGTGCGCGCCGCCGGTCAGATGCCAGACCAGGAAGGAATCCATGGTGCCGAAGAGCAGGTCACCGCGTTCGGCGGCAGCTGGGTCGTCAAGGTGATCCAGAATCCACTGCAGTTTGAGCGCGCTGAAGTAGGTGCTGAGCGGGAGGCCGGTTCGGTCGCGCAGGCGGTCCTGGCCGCCGCTCGCGGCATAGTGAGAGACGGCATCGGCGGTGCGCGTATCCTGCCAGACGATGGCGCGGCCCACAGGCCTGCCCGTGTATCGATTCCAAACGACGGTGGTTTCCCGCTGGTTGGTGATGCCGATGGCGGCAATCTGGCCAGCATGTAGGCCACTGGCGGCAAAGGCCTGATCGATGACCGCGAAAGTGCGTTCAAGGATCTCGTTTGCGTCGTGTTCGACCCAGCCGGGTTGGGGATAGAACTGCGTGTGCTCCTGCTGGGCACTGGAGACGATGTGTCCGGAGCGATCCAGGATGAGAAATCGCGTGCTTGTGGTCCCCTGATCCAGTGCGCCAAGATAGGCAGACTCAGCCATGAAAACCTTCTCCGACAGGATTTCTGAGCAATCTACGATGCCGGAGGGTGCTCTGGCAAGGCGACGGGAATGTTGGGGGTGGTTGTCGTTTGCTTTTGTGGGCACGTATGCTTAACGGCAACCTGGGCAGAGTGCTTGGCAGAGGATCGGGCAAGGAGGCGAGATGGAGCGCTCGGAGAAATGGGATCGGCTGGCGGAAGGCTGTGACGTGCTGGTGATTGGCGGAGGAGCGACCGGACTGGGCATTGCCGTGGATGCGGCAACGCGGGGATTTCGCACGGTGCTTGTGGAGGCGGGCGATTTTGCCCAGGCTACCTCCAGCCGGGCTACGAAGCTGGTGCATGGAGGGGTACGCTACCTGGCAAATGGACAACTGCATCTGGTACATGAGGCGCTGCGCGAGCGCCGGATCATGCTGCGCAATGCTCCCCACCTGGTACATAGGTTGGGCTTTGTAACCCCGGCCTATCGGTGGACCGACCTACCGTTCTATGGGGCGGGACTGAAGGCGTATCAACTGCTTGCAGGAGGTTCCTCCCTCGGCGCAACGGAGATATGGAGCGCGCGCCGGACGCAGGAAGCAGTGCCGGGTATCCACGCGGATGGACTGCTGGGCAGCGTTCTGTACTTCGATGGGCAGTTCGATGATGCACGCTATGCCCTGGCGCTGGCGCGAACGGCAGAGGACAACGGTGCCATCGTGCTGAATTATGTCCGCTGCATTGCGCTGGTGCAGAGCCATGGCCGGACGCGTGGCGCGCTGGTGCGTGATGCCGAGAGCGGACGCGAGGTTGAAGTGAGCGCGCAGGTGATTGTGAACGCGGGCGGAATCTTTCTCGACGAGATGCGGCAGATGGAGGATCCCGGCTGCCGACCGATGCTCAAGGCCAGCCGCGGGACGCATCTTGTAGTTCCCGGCAGCGTGCTGGGAGGGGAACATGCGCTGATGATTCCGAAGACCCGGGACGGGCGGCTGATTTTTGCGATTCCGTGGATGGGCCAGTGCGTGATTGGAACCACAGATATTCCCGTTTCTGAGATTGCGATGGAACCGGGGCACAGCAAGGAGGAGATTTCGTTTCTAATGGAAACGATTTCTCCGTATCTACAGACCCCTATCCGAGAGGCAGAGATTCGCAGCGTCTTCTCCGGATTGCGACCGCTGGTCAGCGGCAATGCTGCAAGCACGGCAAAGCTCTCCCGCGAACACCAGATCACAGCTTCGCCGGGTGGGCTGATCACGATTGCCGGTGGCAAATGGACAACCTATCGTCGCATGGCGCAGGATACGCTGGATTTTGCAGCGAAAGGTGGATGGATTGAACGTCGGCCGTGCAGGACGGATACGGTTCCGCTGCGTGGGGCAACGATAATCTCTGTTGCCGATGCCCGTCTGGCCCGCTATGGCACGGATGCCGAGGCGGTTGTCGCATTGGAACGGCAGTACCCGGAGTGGGGCAAGCTGCTGCATGCGCGTCTGCCGTTTACTGCGGCAGAGGTGGTCTATGCGGCGCGGGCGGAGATGGCGCGGACGGTGGAGGATGTTCTTTCCCGACGAATGCGCGCGCTGCTGCTGGATGCCGAGGCTGCATTGGCATGCGCGGCGCCAGTGGCTGCACTGCTGGCGACCGAACTGGGTCGATCGCAGGAATGGATTACCGAGCAGGTGCAGACCTTTACCCGGCTGGCGCAGGAGTTTTACCTGTATCGTCGGAGTGCGGCGGCGGGCTGAAAGTAGAAACCGGCACGCGGCACCCGATGCCGCCCGCCAAGATGCAGCGCAGCTGCTTGCCAGCAGCGGAACGCGCGGTTTATGGTTTAGCGAGGTTTCGAGCGGGTATGCGGCCAGTCTTATGTGGATAGCGAATCCTCTCGTGTATCGCACCAACAATGACGAGGTGAATATGAACAAGCATCGCGATGGCAGCGGCATGAATCGCCGCCAATTTTTACAGGCTGGCGCCGCTTCGGCGGTGGCGATGGGACTGGGCGGCATCTCCTCTCTGGCTGCGCCTGCAGTACGAACTCCGGGAGATGCCATTCCGTGGGTAACGCTGAACAATGGCCTGAAGATGCCACGCCTGGGACTGGGTACGATGACCTTGACAGGCGAGGTGGGCATTCGGAGTGTTGCCGAGGCGATTTCCCTGGGCTATCGGCTAATCGATACGGCCATGATCTACACGAATGAAGTGGAAGTAGGCAAAGGCATTCGGGAGAGCGGGGTTCCGCGCGAGAAGCTGTTCGTGACCTCCAAGCTGTGGAAGACAGACATGGGATACGAGAATGCCAAGCTCGGTTTTCAAACTTCCCTCGACAAGCTGCAGATGGATTACCTTGACCTCTACCTGATACATCGGCCCTCCGGTGGGGATTGGAAGGGATCCTGGAAGGCGATGGAGGAACTGTATGCGCAGGGCCGAATCAAGGCTATTGGCATGAGCAATGCCAGCTTTGCACAAATGGACGAACTGCTTGCAGAGGCCAAGGTAAAACCGGCAGTCCACCAGATCGAAACCCATGCGTTCTTCCAGGAAAACAAAGCGCACGCCTATCTGAAGCAACACGGGATTCAGCATGAGGCGTGGTCGCCGTTTGCCGAGGGGCGTCATGGCATGTTTGATCAGGCTACACTGAGCAGCATCGGCAAGAAGCACGGCAAGAGCGTGGCCCAGGTGTGTTTACGATGGCATTACCAACGAGGCATCGTGGCCATTCCGCGCTCCAGGCAAAAGGCACACATTGCAGAAAATCTGAATATCTTTGATTTCGAGCTGACACCAGCGGATATGGCAGCCATTGCACCGCTGAATCTGGGAGTGACGCAGTTCCCGGAGTGGACCTGAGCGAATGGGGCTGCAGAGGAGTATCTTTGGCAGATTCGAGACTCACAATCAGGACGGAATCCAAAGCGAAAGCGCTGGAACTTCCCATCCATAGCTTGGGTCTCTCCGGATCGTCCCTGGCCGGTGGAACGAACGCCGTCGCTCCCGGTGCGGCTCCTCTTCAGGAAAACTATTCGCTCGACCCGTGGGGTAATATGCAGCAATCGGGCAACTTCAGCTTCACTCAGGCCTTCACAACGAACAACCAGATTTCTGGCTTCTCCTACGATGCGGCAGGAGATATTCTCAATGATGGGATGAACACGTACACCTACGACAACGAAGGAATGCTGACCTCATCCGGCGGGGTGCAATATGTCTACGATGCGCTCCAGCAGCGGGTGGAGAAGACGGGCGGCAGCAATGCGGGTGAGGTGGTGTACTTCAACGGTCATCCGCTGGCGCTGCTGAACCCGTCCAGCAACAGTTGGACGGACCTGATCTGGGCGGGCAGCAGCCTGATCGCCGAGGTGCCGGGCAGCCAGAGCGGGTCTGCGGTCTATCGCCTGCTCGATCACGAAGGCTCGCTGGCGGCGACGGTGAACAGCACAGGCGGGATTCTGGCGACGAACCTCTTCACGCCCTATGGCCAGTGGATGAACTCCGGCGCGGGCGATGCGTACTCCTGGGCGGGGCTGTTCCAGGACACGGAGTACAGCGGAGACGCGGCGTGGTATCGCAACTACTCGACGCGGCAGGCCCGCTGGCTGACGCCCGACCCCTACAACGGCAGCTACGACCTCTACGACCCCCAGAGCTTCAACCGCTATATGTATGTCAGCGGAAATCCGCTCGGATTCACCGATCCCAGCGGGGAGGCGGGCGCGGGGGTGTTGACGGGGATTGGGGGAAGCGTTTGTACAGGATTCAAAGCTACGGTTCTGATTAGTGGCACAGTTCTTAGATTTAACCCATGTAATCCTCTAGGATCGGCAATCAGCGATGGAGTCATAGTTGCATCCGCCTATTTCATGTCAATAGAGAATGGCAGCACCATCTCCAGCCTAATAGGCACGAACGGATCTTGGGGTGCCTCGAGCGGAATGATTGCCCAAATAGGAGCAGTCGTAGGAGCTGCAATAACAATTGGCTGTAGCATCGACTCGAATTCGACCATGTGCGGGCAGACTGGATGGACGGGAGACCTGATAGGAGGTGATGCGGGGAAGGTCGTTGGTGACTCAATTGCTGTAGCCGAGGCTACGGCTTGTGTCGTTGCGCCTGGCCCCGGCTGTCTTGCTGATGCTATTTACACAATCGCGAATGATTTGTTTTCAGTGTTCTGGGGCCTGTTTGGTCCGCCACAATTTACAGGAAGCCTGTTGCCGCGTCCATCCGATCTTGGCGGCTTGGGGACCGCGCCGATAGGAATCCCAAACCAAAATTTGAGTGTGCGCCAACTATTGGGTAGCCACTCCACCAGCTCAGTCCCATCGCCGGGGGTAGTTCATCCATGATGCCGTTATGCAGGGTAGCGTCCGCGAGGTGCAAGTTATCCCGTGCCTTTGTTGGCGCACTGCTCATATGCACGATTACACAGCTTTCTCAAGCTGCCAAGCTCCGCCAGCACGGTACCTCCGGCGTCTACCGGACTCATGATGAACAGCTAATTCGGTCTCTGGCCCAACGCACTCCTGGAAGCTACTGGATCGACGGATACAAGATGACCGTCTCAAACGGGACCCAGGTATGCTGGCATGATGCGCCATTGAAATTCGGCTCCGTAATTAACAGAGATGGCCAGTTGGTTCCCAGACTGAAAAAGACATCTCCTTGTGAGAGTACGCCGACAGGCTCACTGATGCAGAGCGCTTGGCTTCAATATCTCGGCATCGACAAATATGAAGGTTACTACTGGTTTACACCCGGTACCACAGTTATCGCATCTCGAATCGACATCTGGCGCAGTGAAAATAACAAGAATACGCCATTAGCTGCTCCCCCAAAAACATGGCAGGAGCTTTGCTCATCGACATCGCCACATGAACTAAATTATCCGAATGAAGGACCGATCCACGTGGTGTGCGATGCAAAGGTTAACAGCTATGTCGATAGCGTGTTCATGGACCTCCTAAAGCAACCTGCAATGAATTCAGATGTTACCCTTGCGAGACGGGAAGCACCCATTTTCTATGTCGTGAAGTCGTTTGAAGTCAAGCACAACTACGATTTTGAGGCCATTGACGGATCTGTGGCTATTTGCAGTCAAGTCTCTTGCACCTATCAACAGCCACGAGCTTCGTCATCGGTACAATATGTCGTCCATGCCGCGGACGGAGCGATTCTGATAGCAGACATAGCTTTGTCTCATCTCACAAACGAAGCAGAGTTCGCGGCGCTAATCTCTTACTCGCTCTCGGCGACAGATCAGAACCTTATCAATCGCCTTTTCCGTGTGCAGCTTTATAAGACAGGTTACTGGTCTTATATTAAGAATCAGAGTGGAGTGTGGATTTCGCAGCTTACTTGGAATATGAACAAGCAGGTGTTGCGTCTGGGCATCCAGCAGATGTATTCGGCAGGGTACGACATTCGATATGCTCCTCTTGCCTGGTCAGTAGAACAAGGTAAGCACATCAAAGGATCTCTCATCGTAGCCGATCCGAGACAAATGCCCTGGTATGGAGACTACGGTTTCAACGTCATCAGTCAACTCTATCCAAACGTGGACTACAGCAAGCTGAAGCGCGGCGAGCGGGAGTACCAGCAGTTTCTGCAGGAGCTGCGCAAGGCCGACCCCGAAGCCTTCGCGCCGCCTCCGCCGCGGAAGTAGTGCGAGAGTGCCGCGCAGCAGTATACTTCCGCACAATGAGGCATCGTGGAATGCAGCGGGTGGAGAAGACGGGCGGCAGCAATGCGGGCGAGGTGGTCGACTTCAACGGCCATCCGCTGGCGCTGCTGAACCCGTCCGGCAACAGTTGGACGGACCTGATCTGGGCGGGCAGCAGCCTGATCGCGGAGGTGCCTGGCAGCCAGAGCGGGTCTGCGGTCTATCGGCTGCTCGATCACGAAGGCTCGCTGGCGGCGACGGGGAACAGCACAGGCGGGATTTTGGCGACGAACCTCTTCACGCCCTTCGGCCAGTGGATGAACTCCGGCGCGGGCGACGCGTACTCCTGGACGGGGCTGTTTCAGGACACGGAGTACAGCGGAGACGCAGCGTGGTATCGGAACTACTCGACGCGCCAGGCCCGCTGGCTGATGCCCGATCCCTACAACGGCAGCTACGACCTCTATGACCCCCAGAGCTTCAACCGCTATATGTATGTCAACGGCAATCCGCTTGGGTTCACCGATCCCAGCGGGGAGGCAGACGGGATTCTGAACGGCGTAGGCGGAAGTCCCTGTAAAGCATTTGGGGGTACTATACCGATTCAACCGTCGGATGGTACGTCGAATGTTGTGTTCAATCCCTGCGATCCAGTGGCATCTGGAATAGCAGTCGGGATCATCGCACTCTATTCAGAGTATCTGGCGCAAACCACTGGTGAAACGTTCGGTCAGGCATTTGGCAGTATCTCAAAGGGCAGTGCGGCTGATGTTGGTGCTGTAATTAGCGCGGCATTTACTGTAGCTTGCAGTATTGATTACAACGCTGCTGCATGCGGCCCGAAAGGTTGGGCTTCAGACGTCATAGGTGGAACGGCCGGCAAAGTTGTCGGCGACAGCTTCGCTGTTGCTGGTGCAACCGCATGCCTGATGCTGGGGCCTGATGCATGTATTGGATATGCAATTTATACGATTGCGAATGATGCGTTCGCGGCAATTTGGGATGCGTTAGGGCTAGGAACACCTCAATTCACTGGAAGCCTCCTCCCGCGTCCCACAGACCTAGGTGGCCTCGGAACTGCCCCAATTGGTATTCCAAATCAGAATTTGAATATCAAGAGCATCCTTGGCCAACAACCCCGTAGCCTTGTGCCGACTCCCGGGCGGATACTTCAATGATATTTGACAAAAGGCCATATCTCACAACTAGAACTTTATTTTGGCTCTTTGCGCCATTGCTTGTTGGCGCCCCCGCATATGCTATAGCAGCGCACGGATTCGTCACGCAAACAAATTATCCGAGTATGTTTTATATGGGGCAGTTGCACATACTAATCACTAAAATAACTGTTTGTTCGACCACGAGGGTACCTGAGACTTCCGAGATGTCCTTTAACTCTTTGACTGGGAACCTTTCGTACACACCAGATTTGTTCGCGCCGAGATTTCAATCAATATCAGATGTGGAAGTCCCTTGTGATGGCCTACATTTAGAGGTAGGATCTCAAGTTCATGTGACAGGGAAGCTGGAGCAAATGAAGACTGTGGTAGCTGATCACATAAGTGCATACATGGAGGTCATGAATCAAAGTTTCGCGGGGTCAGCGGTCGCTGAAGAACAATCGGATTCAGACAAGAGTATCAGCGTATCTAAGCATAGTCTATGGATCGACGGCTATCCAATGATCATTACGCCGCAAACAAGTTTGCATTTCAGTTCTGAAAATGCAAAGCCGAAATACTACTTGTCGAGAAAATATGGCACTGTTGGGATCCATACAATCTTCACGCCTCATGGCAAACAGCATTTGACAGAGTTTACGTTCAGACCGGACAGCCGCGTTCAATACGCAGCGACTTTCAACAGTAGCAGTCAAGATGCTACGAGTGCAAAAGACGGGCGGCAGCAATCCGGGCGAGGTTGTCTACTTCAGCGGGAAGCCGCTGGCGCTGCTGAATCCATCCAG
>JAKBAG010000241.1 GCA_021809235.1 Acidobacteriota bacterium | reverse complement strand
GCTATGCCAGACCCGCTGCGTTGCCGACTTGAAATCCGAGGGCTTGGCAAAGAAGATGCTCGGTACAAAGGTCTGCGGATTGCGGTCATACAGCGGGAACCAGCTGGACTGCACCTGCACCATGATCCGGTGACCGGGCAGAAACAGGTGATTGGCCGTCGGCAGCGCAAATTTGTAGTCGAGTGGCTGATTGGGCGTCAACGGCTTGGGATCGCTCAAGCTGGTCCGATAGCGTCCGCGGAAGATATCCATCGCCACCGCCAGCTGATAGCCGCCCAGCTCTGGCGTCCCCGGCACCTCGTCCGGATACACATCGATGAGTTTGACTACCCAGTCCGAGTCCGTTCCCGAAGTGGAGGCCACAAGATGCACCATCGGTTGACCGGAGATACGCAGAGGCGCCGTCAGCACATCCGAGGTCCAGGTCAGCACATCCGGACGACCGGAAAACTCCCGCTGATCATCCACCAGCCAGCGAACCCAGGACAGATCCGGCGTGTAGCCCACCGGCTGGCTGGGCCGCGTGCGAAACGGCACCGGATGCCGGGGGTCGGAGACATACTCGTCATACTCTGCGCTGCCTGCTCCAGGAGCTGTAAATCCAAGCTTGCCATCCGCCTCCACATAGAGCGGTGTCGCCTTGGGGCGGCAGCCCGAGGTACACGCCGAGGGCCAGTCTGCCAGCTGCTGCCAGCGATTGGCTCCTGTCTCAAAGGCATTCACGCGCGCCACCGGAAGCGGTGGGGGGTTGTCCTGCAGGTAGTGGGCCAGAAAGGGAGCCAGAATCCGGGTGCGGAAGTAAAGTCCGGTATCGCTGTCCAGCGGGATGGCGCCAATGTGGCTGGCGGTCTCAATTTCCTGCCCGTGATACCAGGGGCCAAGTGTAAGGAACAGGTTCTTTTGCGCTGCCGCGGGCTGGCTCGCATTCACTGCTTTCCATACCGCTATTGCCCCGTAGATATCTTCCTGATCCCATAGGCTTGCCACCAGCATCGTGGGCACCGTCAGCGGCTCATGGGCCAGGATCTGGTCCACAGCCTGCCCGGACCAGAAGCTGTCATATGCAGGATGGGCAATCACCTTACGCCAGAATCCGATCTGGTCCATACCCCGCTCCTGAGCCAGTTTCCCGGCTGTTCCCGGACGCATATACGTGTCGTAATCATCAAAGGTGCTGGTCAGCCATCGCGCCGAGTTGTCCCGCGTTGCCGTCTGCTCATAGATATACGGCAGATTCTGCTGCCGGAATGCGCCATTGTGAAACCAGTCATCCCCGCGCCAACCATCCACCATCGGATTCATCGGCACCGCCACCTTTAGCGCCGGATGCGGATGCACCAGCGGCATCAGCGAAAGGTAGCCATCGTAGGAAATCCCCAGAATCCCCACCTTCCCATTCGTCTCCGGGATATTCTTCACCAGCCAGTCGATCGTGTCATAGGTGTCGGTTGACTCATCTACAGGCGTGGGATTCAGTGGCCCATGCAGAGGACGATTCATCACATAGTCGCCCTCCGAACCATATTTGCCGCGAATATCCTGCACTACCCGGATGTAGCCTCCGGAAAGAATGGCTTCCACCGCATTGTCATAGCCCCAAAGCGCCGAGCCCATATGCATGCTGGGCGAATTAGCCGTCAGCACATTGGCATTGTAGGGAGTCCGCGTGAGTACGATGCCCGCATGCCTGGCTCCGTTCGGCACCAGAATTACCGTATGCAGGCGCACACCGTCCCGCATCGGAATCATGACTTCGCGACGCTGATAGTCCATGCCATTCTGTGTCGGCTGGAAGTGCTCTGGCGTTTCACTGGGATAATCCGGATACTTGGACTGCGCAGCTAACGACACAGAGGCAGCCAGGCAGAAGACAGGCAGAAGACGACGAAAACGCATGCAGGGAACCTCGGAAGAGAAGGGTTTGTGCCAAGGTAGCACGCAAGGGAAAGAAGCGGATAGAAAAATCGTAATCGAGAATTTGCACCCAACGGCTCAGGCCACGGCTCGTCCGCAAAAAAGACCGGCACGGAATGGGCTCGACCATCCGTGCCGGTCTCTCTGGACTGCACTACTTCTGACTCAGCCCCGTACGCAGCGGCTATCCATTCAGGCTGGCCGCCCGATGGGAGATTCCGCTCAACTCAGCGGCGCGCGCTTCGGCATAGGCTGCCGCACCCATCAGCGCCGCGCGGCTCTCTAGAATGATCCGGACTGGCATGTTGATAAGCAGCTGACTTAACCTGCCTTTGTCCGTGAAGGCCTTCAGGAATGTTCCATCCTTCAGCTTTTCCAGAATCCGCGGAGCTATCCCGCCGCCTATATAAAAGCCGCCGATGGACAGCACCTTCAGCGCAAGATTCCCGCTCTCGGCCCCATAGGCGGAGACAAACATATCCAGTGCCCGCTCGCAGATCTCACTCTTCACGCTCAAAGCCAGTTCTGTAATCACGGCATTGGGATCTTCACTGGTGATCCGGTCGCGCAGCCAGGCCGGCTCATCCATGCCGCGCACATCGCGCAGAAAGTCATAGATGTTGGTCAGGCCCATCCCGCTCACCACACGCTCAAAGCTGATGCGCCCCTGATACTTCTGCTTCAGATACCGCAGCAGGTCGATCTCATCCTCATTGCGCGGTGCAAAGTCGCAGTGCCCACCCTCGCTCGGCATCGGCACATGCATCTTGCCATTCCATGCCAGAATGCCCTCGCCCAGGCCGGTCCCGGCAGCAATCAGCGCACGGTTGCCAATCTGGCGCGGATCCCCCTCCGAAAGCGTGAAAATCTGGTCCGGAGTCAATTCGGCAATCCCGTAGCCGTTGGCTTCCAGATCATTGATCAGAAAGACATGGTCAATGCCCAGCGACTGGGAAAGCTCGCGGCTGTCGAGCGTCCATGGCAGGTTGGTCAGGCGAAGACGTCCATCCCGCACCGGGCCAGGAACCCCAAAACAGGCGCTCGTCACCGACTCCCCTGCCAGAAACTCGCGGACAATCTCTTCCAGCCCGGCATACTCCCGTGCCGGATAACGGGTATCGCGTGTATGCTGCAGCTTGCCTTGGGAGAAGTCGTAGAGCGCCAGGTGCACCTTGGTGCCGCCTACGTCGCCTGCAAGAATCATCGTGTTCGCTCCAGGTGTACGATGCCATTGGCATCGGGCTGCGGAAGCTGTGCCGCGGCAGCCTTATCAAGAATCATAGTGAGTATACCGCTGGCAGGCCAGATCAGTTGCGAAGGCAGGCGCTCCACATCGCCAGGCCCCAGCAGTACCTCTCGCAGAATGCCGGACTTCTCCGCGCCACCGATCAGGAAAAATACCTCCCGCGCCTGATTGATCACCGGCCAGGTCAACGTTACCCGCCAGGTATCCTTCTGCGGAACAGCATTCGCCGTCGCCAGGCGGCCCATCTCGTGAATGGCTTCTGTATGCGGAAACAGTGAGGCAGTGTGGCCGTCATCCCCCATACCCAGGGCAAGGATGTCGAACCGCGGAGACTCGGCTCCCTCCAGGCGAAAGCTTTGCCGCAGTGCAAACTCATAGCGGTCGGCTGCCTCGTGCGGCTCCAGTTCGCCTTCGATCCGATGGATATTCTCCGGACGGAGCGGCACATGATCGAGCAACGCCTCTCGCGTCATACGATAGTTGCTCTCCGGATGGTTCGGCGGCACCATCCGCTCGTCCACCCAGAAAAGCTCCAGCGCCTGCCAGGGAATCCGCTGGCGATAGTGTTGCGCCGGGTCGGCCAACAAGTGAAACATCGCCTTCGGCGTGGAACCGCCGGAGATGGCGATGCGCACCCTGCCACGCGCAGCCTCCGCCTCTTCGATCAGTTCCACCAGGTGCTCGGCGCCGCGCTGTGCCAGCACAGCAGCATCCGGGGCAATTTCACAGGTAATCTTCAGCAGCGGGGCCATGTGTGCTCCTTGTGGCAGTTTTGGCGGCAATTCCGGTCACCCTGCCAAGACAGCTCCTGTACCGGCTGCCCTTTCCAGACTGACCTGCAGGATTTCGGTTTTCCGTGTCCATCGTCACAGCTTACGCCAGGTACGATTCTCCCGCTCCAGCAGCAGTTCGGCACACTCCGGCCCCCAGGTCCCTGCAAAGTAATTCGGGAAAACCTCCGGAGTCTTGGCCGCCCAGGCCTGCAGGATCGGGGTATACAGCGTCCAGGTCATCTCTACCCCATCGCGATGGGCAAACAGCGTCTGGTCACCCAGCATTGCATCCAGCAACAGCCGCTCATAGCCGTTGGCCGTCGACTTCCCGAAGGCCGTCGAATAGTCAAAGTCCATCGTCACCGGGCAGACGGAGATGCTCTGAGTTGTCGGCAACTTGGCACCAAAGCGCAGGGAGATTCCCTCATCGGGCTGAATGCGGATGGTCAGCACATTGGGCTCAATCTCATTGCAGGGCCCTCCCGTCAGGCTGTGGTTGAAGAGCATCAGCGGCGGCTGCCGGAACTGGATGCTGATCTCCGTGGCACGCTTCCGCA